>JAUUWD010000244.1 GCA_030589225.1 Desulfobacteraceae bacterium
ACCGGTTCTACCGGTGAGAAATGAAAAGGTTCTACCGTTTCAGGCGTATTCGTGAAGACCATAAACTCGAAATCCGAATATCGAAATCCGAAACAAATTCGAAATTCAAATTTCCCAATGTTCAAAACGGGTACTAAGAAGTCAGTTATACATAGGCGATGTGAAGACAAGGGTTTTGGTCATTGGTATTTTGGTCATTTGGTATTGTTTCGGATTTCGGATTTCGATATTCTTATTTAAAATTCACTATTGCTGACTATTTCCGCGGCCCCTTTTAGGGGCCTTACTCATACCACCAGTTATACAGGTGGTCGCTGATTAGTGCCGCAGACATATATCCTACAACGCTCCTGTGGTCCCCTGTGACGTCCCCTGAGTTTGCATAGTTAAGGACTACTGCCTGATCTGCCCTTAGCTTCCGGGCTGCCAGTAGAGTAGTGATTACAGGTCCACCTCCACATGCCTCACATTTTCCTGCTGATAAATCCTTGGCAAGCCCTTCCGGGTCAAATCTTTTTACACGCTTGATAAACTCAAGGTCCAATGCCCTGGCATGATCGTAAGGGTAAAAGTGGGAAAGGTCGCTACTGGCCAGGATCAGTGTGTCTTCAGCGCTTCCCATAACCTGCACGAGGGTATTTGCCAGCCTGGAACAGGTGTTATAATCCTGTTGGCCCATAAGGATTGGGACAATCTGGAAGTTTTGCAGCACTGTCTGGAGGAAGGGCAACTGGATCTCCAGACAGTGTTCTTGGGCATGGACCCTCCTGAGCCACCGGATATGAAGTCCTGAGTCCAGAATTCTTTTGGCCATTTCCTGATCTATTGGCACCACGCCAAGGGGGGTTTTGTAACCGGATTGTAGATTGACCGATACACCTTCAAAACCCACCCGATGGCTCGGACCCACAAGGATGACCCGTCTAAACTGACTTCCTTCAAGAAGCCGGTACGCATGGGCCGCGACCTGGCCGGAATACCTGTGGCCTGCATGAGGCACAATAACTGCCTTTAATTTCCCATCTATATGGGGCGGTTTGACGCGTGATAAGTATCCTGCAATGCTTTTGGCCAGGGCATCTTGAGACCCTGGGTACCATGTGCCCGCCAGGACTGAAGGACGGACATCTTTGAGACCACTTTGTTCTCCTGCTGCATAAGCAGGAAACAGCGAGAGAGCGGAAATGACAATATGTGCAAACACAAAGGTTCTGAATAAATGTGTGTTCATTAACCCATCTCTCAGCAATTCTAATTATGACCTTTAGACCCTGTCAGGTGGAAGCTATAATGAGAAATACTGCCAATTTCTTAAATTTCTTGATTTATTATAGGATAGTGCGATAGAAATATAAACCAATTTTTGCGCCGGTCCTGTGGCAAAGTCAAAGAAAAGCTTAGCGCCCCATTTTGTAACCTTCTGGCTTTTCGTGTCTCTCAGATAAACAGAGGGGATAAGGGCATTAAAAAAGCATTCATTGTTTCATCCCCGCTAAAGACGGGATTTCCGCTTCGCTACAACAAGTATCCAGAAACCAGTATCCAGTAGCATGTGCTAAGTTGCTGGAATCATGTATTTTTACAAAAACTTGGCTCAAAATTTAAGATCTTGGCCTATATAAACGGCTAACAAGGAGTTCAATATGCATTTCGACAGTAAATCAAAACTTTTGACAGTATTCCTTCTGGTGTTCTTTCTTTTTAATTTTGGGTGCCAGAAAGAGGTGGAGGCCGACCTAACGGCCCCTGACTTTTCGCTCTCAGATTTATCCGGCCATATGGCGTCATTAGAGCAGCATCGTGGCAGTGTTGTGCTATTGGATTTCTGGGCCACCTGGTGTCCCCCCTGTAGAATGTCCATTCCGGAAATAATCAAATTGCAGGAAAAATTCCGGGAAAAGGGTCTTGTCATTTTTGGGATCTCCATGGATGACCCTCAGATGGTTACCGACGAACAGCTTCGAGTTTTTAAGGAGAAGGTTGGTATCAACTATAGCGTTTTGCGGGTAAACAGACAGGTGCTGCAAAATTATTTCGGGGATGAACAGATATCTATTCCCACAATGTTTGTCATAGACCGTGATGGAAAGATCAGAGACAAGCTTGTGGGTTTTAGGCCTGGGGCCCTTGAAAAATCCGTGAGTGAGATCCTATAAGTGATTATCGATTTTCACACGCATGTTTTTCCTTCCTGTTTCAGGGATGACAGGTCGGCCCTTTTCTCTGATGAGCCGGCCTTTAAAAACCTCTACCTCTCACCTCAGGCAAAACTGGCAGGCGCCAAAGAGCTCATCAGGAACATGGATGAAGAAGATATCCATAAATCGGTGATTTTTGGGTTTCCCTGGGAAAATCCAGAACATTACCGGATACACAATGACTACATCATCGAGTCGGTTCACCGGTACCCCAATCGTTTAATCGGGTTTTGCTGTTTTTCCCCTCTATCAGCCGGGGGATCACGGGAGGCAGAAAGGTGCCTTCAATCAGGACTTTCGGGTGTAGGGGAGTTAGCCGCCTATGGTACAGGACTGTCATCTGAAATTATCAATTCCCTGAAAGAGGTCATGGGCCTGTGTTCCCAATTTGATGTGCCCTTCCTGCTCCACACAAACGAACCAATAGGGCACAATTATGCCGGTAAAACACCTATGACACTCCCCCAAATCTATGGTTTCATTAAAGCTTATCCCTCAAACAGGATCGTGCTGGCCCACTGGGGTGGGGGGATCTTTTTTTATGGCCTTATGAAAAAAGAGGTCAAGGAGGTTTTTAAAAACGTGTGGTTTGACACTGCTGCCTCCCCTTATCTTTACACCCCGGATATCTACAGAATAGCAGGGGAGACAATCGGTTTTGAAAAGATTCTTTTCGGAAGCGATTACCCCCTTTTGAAACCGCAACGATATTTCAAAGAAATGGGGTCGGCAGGACTTTCTCCCGGATCCCTGGAACAGGTGAAAGGGTCGAATGCAGCAAAGCTGTTATCCCCCAATAGCTGACATTTGTCCGGAGGGAAGGATTGAATTTTCGGAGGACAAATAATGTGAATGGGGTTTTGTGAATGCGGCCTTTAAAAAAATCTGCGTCAGTTCATTGTCCGAAGCTCCCTTGCGCATGGGACCTTTCAGGTCTATCTCCTGATCAAAGAGCAGGCAGGATCTCAGGTTGCCAGTGGGTGTGAGGCGAAGGCGATTGCACGTGGCACAGAAATGATTGGAGAGTGCGCTGATAAAGCCGATTTCACCAGGGGCTCCTTGAAACCTGAAACATTCTGCCGGACCATCAAGTGTGTTTTTGGAAATATGAACCAGCGTCCCAAGGCTGCTGAGCTGTTTTTTGATCAAGGAGTCAGGTACATGCCGTAAGATGTTCTCTTTATTTGCAACGCCAATGGGCATGTATTCAATGAACCGGATATGATAAGGCTCGTGGAGAGTGAGTCTGGCAAAATCCAGGATTTCATCATCATTTATGCCCTTAATAACCACAACATTGATTTTAATGGGCTGAAACTTCAGCTTTCTTGCCAGTCGGATACCTTCCCAGACCTGCTGAAAACCGTCATAGCCTGTTATCTTCTCGTACTTTTCCCGGTGAAGAGTGTCTAAGCTTACGTTGATTCTCTTAATGCCTGCAGATCCGAGTTTCTCTAAATTATCTCTGAGATAAATCCCGTTGGTGGTCAATGAGACTTCTTTAAGCCCTGGCAAAGCAGTTAACCGGGGTATAAATTCGTATATACCTTTACGTACAAGCGGTTCTCCTCCTGTCAGGCGGACCTTATCTACACCGAGGTTCACGGCGATTCTGGCTATTCGCAGTATCTCTTCATATGTAAGAATATCCCCATGACTCAACTTGGCAATGCCGTCACACGGAATACAGTAAAGGCATCTAAGATTGCATCGGTCGGTAACGGAGATGCGCAGGTAGTTGAGATGCCGATCGTACTGGTCAATCAGTTGAATATGATTACTTCCCAC
>JAUUWD010000252.1 GCA_030589225.1 Desulfobacteraceae bacterium
ATTAGATGAAGGCAATAAGCCTGACTTTGATTATAAAAATACAAGGATGTCTCCCAAGTCCCTGGTGTATCCCCAATCAGAGCGTATGTTTGAATACACACTTGATGAGAATGATCCTGATGCCCATATCATGAAGGAATCCGAGAAGGACTATTCTCCCAGGGCAATGGTAGGCATAAGGCCCTGTGATGCCCATGCCTTTCAAATAGTAAAGCTCAACTTTGATAACCCCGAGTACAGAGACCCCTGGTGGGTTAAGGGTTTTGCATCCACCACGTTAGTGGGTCTTGGCTGTAATGAGCCCTGCCCCACGTGTTTTTGCACCTCTGTGGGAGGTGGTCCGTTTGACGAGAAGGGTCTCGATGTCATTGTCTACGATCTGGGGGAGACATTTTTGGCAAAGGCCATAACAGAGAAGGGGGAAGATTTTGTAAACAAGGCCCAGGGAGGAAGTGAGGCTGATGATACTGCCCTGAAAGCGGCTGAAGAGCTTTCAGCATCTTCCCTGGATAAGATAAGTGTAAGTGTTACCACGGACAAGCTCAAGGATAAGGTGATAAACGAGCTTTTTGAAGCACCCTTCTGGGATGATGTGGGCTTTGCCTGCATCAATTGCGGAACGTGTACATATCTATGTCCCACCTGCTGGTGTTTTGATATCCAGGATGAGGTATTGGGAAAACAGGGAGACCGGATCAGGAACTGGGACTCGTGCATGTCTCCGTTATTTACCCTCCACGGCTCAGGGCATAATCCCAGGGACAAGAAGGTTCAGCGAGTGCGCCAGCGATTCATGCACAAGCTCAAGTACTATGTGGACAAATACAATAACGGTGTTCAGTGTTCAGGCTGTGGCCGCTGTGTCAGGTACTGTCCGGTGAACATAGATATACGGGAAGTAGCAGTAATAATGAATAGTTACAGAAGTGACTAAAGTGAACTAAAGGCAGTGAATTACTTGCTATTTTTACGTCTATTGGAAAAGGGCTTTAACTTTAGTCATTTCAACCTTTAGACACTTTAGTTCACTTTAGTCACTTTAGATCACTTATATAACAGGAGAAGATTTCATTGGAAAATCCATATTTACCCTATCCGGTTCGAGTAGATGATATCATTACAGAGACTGAGGACAGGAATCTCAAGACCTTTAAATTTATCTTCATAAACCCTGGGGATGAAGAAAAGTTCTCCTACACTCCCGGTCAGTTTGCCGAACTCTCCGTACCCGGGAAAGGAGAGATTCCCATAGGCATTGCATCTTCGCCCACTGAGAAGGGATTTGTCACCTTTACGATAAATAAAGTTGGGCTTGTTACCACCCATATGCACAACATGCAAAAAGACGATATCATGGGCATTCGCGGGCCTCTGGGCAACTGGTATCCCTGGGAAGAGATGGAAGGGAAGAATGTGGTGATCATTGGCGGTGGATTTGCCTTTACCACCCTGAGATCCAGTATTGTGTATATGCTTAATCCGGAAAACAGGAAAAGATTTAAGGACATCACTGTGGTTTATGGCGCCCGTAGTCCGGGGTTATTGCTGTACAGGGACGAGCTGGCCGAGTGGGAGAAGCGGGATGACATCAACATGCACATCACTGTGGATGGCACGGATGATCCTGACTGGAAATACAATGTGGGTTTTGTTCCGACCATAACGGAAGAGAAGATTACAAGTGCGGACAATGCCATTGCCATTGTGTGCGGCCCGCCCATCATGATCAAGTTCACCCAGCCTGTGTTAGAGAAACTGGGGTTCCCTCCTGAGAGGATCATACTTTCTCTTGAGATGCGCATGAAGTGTGGTATCGGCATCTGTGGCAGATGCAATATCGGGGATCAGTATGTGTGTAAGGACGGACCAGTCTTTTCCCTGGCCAAGCTCAAGCAAATGCCTAGTGAATATTAAGCAGCAATAGTAGTACCCCGTCAAAGTCCAAGCCAAGGAATTCAGACCCTTCAAGGATCAAAATGCTCATTTATGCTTCATCGCTTCTTCTAAACAAGCCAGCCACAGGATCTAACGAAGTGCTGTGCCCAGATTAATCCCAAATGGTGTCAATTCCCAATAAATTCCATGGCTTCAAGGGTCTCTCCCTCTGTCACTGGCATTTCCCGTAACCCAACCTGGAAATCGTATATTTTGTGGTTCCTTTTTCTTTGACACTCAACAGGTATTTTCATATGCTCCTTTCCAGAAAAATCCAGTTATATCATTCTCTTTCATTATGACTATTTCGACATTGGAAAAAGAAAAAACCGGGCTCCTGATTATAGACGTGCAGGAAAATCTCATGCAGGTGATGGGGCAAAGGCAAAGGGTCGCTGACAATATAAAAAAGCTCGTGCTCCTTTCAAAATTATTCGATTTCCCTGTCATCCTCACGGAACAGTATCCTAAGTGGCTTGGCCCTACCCTCCCCGAGGTGGCAGAATCTTTACCTGCTTATCAACCAATCAGCAAGTTGCATTTCAATTGTTGCGATGTGGATGCCTTTAACCACCGCCTGGATTCAGAGGGCTTGAGGAATGTAATCGTTACAGGTGTCGAATCCCACATCTGCGTATTCCAGACATGCGTCTCCATCCTCGAGAGAGGTTACAGGGTCCACGTGCCCCAGGATGCCGTTGATTCAAGGACAGATGAAAACTGGCGTGTTGGACTTGATCTTATGAAACAAGCAGGAGCAGTGATTACCTCAACGGAGACAGTCATCTACCAGATACTTAAAAAGGCAGGCACAAAGGAATTTAAGCAGATGTTAAAGCTAATCAAGTGATGGCATGGTAATGGAGTACACAGTAGGATCGAGACTTCAATTGATCCATTGTTCTTTGCATGAAAATCCCGCAAAATGGCCTGTACAAAAGGCGGAAAGCGTCATGTATAGGTGAGAAATAATTTTCCAAAAAGTGGTATATTTTTCATTTTTTTAGCCTCGGCACCCTATCTTCAACCCTGCCGTGCGAAAAAAAGCGAAAAAGATCATTTGATAACATACTGATTTTTCAAACGAAAAAACTGCTCTGGGCATTTTTTCAGTACCCTTAGATTTCACTATTTTCTGGCATATCAATTGCTCATATCGATCCTAACCAAACAACAGGTTTACGAAAGTTGAAACCAAAAAAAGGAGAGTGCTTCGATGGATTACGAACCTATCCGTAAGACCGAGATTAAGGAGATGGCATTAAGACCGAATCTACTGGATTATGAAAAAGCAAGACAAGGGTTTGGGTGGGAAGATATCAACAAAGAGCTTGATTGGTTTGATGATGGAGGGATCAATATTGCATATGAAGTAGTGGACAGACACTTAAAGACGCCCATGAAAGATAAAATTGCCCTCTATTGGGAAGGGAAAAACGGCGAAAGTGAGGAGTACACATTTCATGATTTGTCAAAGCTGAGCAATCGTTTTGCAGGCGCACTGAGGAATTTGGACGTTAGAAAAGGCGCCAGGATTTTTACCTACATGGACCGAACTCCTGAGCAATACATAGCTCTTCTGGGTGCTTTGAAGATTGGTGGCGTCATTGGGCCGCTTTTTTCCGCCTTTGGGCCTGATGCGATGAAAGACCGGCTCGGAGATTGCGAAGCCAAGGTACTGATAACAACACCGAGGCTCGTAAATACAGTGCATGAAGTGCTCGATGATTTGCCTGCTCTTAAAACGATAATCATCGTCAACAGAAGGGGGGTCTCTTATGATTTGAAAGACAAAGAAGTCAGCTACGAAACCCTTATGAATGCGGCCCCTGAAGAATTTGAAATAGAGAAAACCGACAAGGAAGACTATGCCATTATACATTATACGTCAGGGACTACGGGAAAACCAAAGGGAGTTGTACATGTCCATGAGGCCATTGTGGGCCACTATGCCACGGCCA
>JAUUWD010000205.1 GCA_030589225.1 Desulfobacteraceae bacterium
TGGAATACTTTTTCCATGTTTTATTTCGGGTTATGAGGCCGTGGGGATTTCTTGAGGTCTCCGCTGGCCCTACAACGGTGAACTGTTTCCTAATTTTCATAGTTAGTGCCCGGCCGAAAACTGTTATTTTTCCTCCCGCTAATAGCGGGACGGCAGGCTCAAATTATAATCCTCGAAATACTCAATGTATGGATGCCTGTCCCGCTGTATTTAAGCGGGGTGGTTATAATTTTCGCCTTCCTTGATCTTGGAAAAAATCCCTAGTTTTCGTTCAGACACTAGTTATACTCCGGGCCATATCACGAGCCCATCTGTCAACCTCCATGACCGTTTCAATACTATCAATGGGGTGGTTCTCATGTGAGGCCATGGTTTTTTCTATGAGATCGGGGATATCAAGAAACCCTATATTACCTTTTAGAAAAGACTCAACGGCGATTTCATTGGCCCCGTTCAATACAGTCGGCATGCTCCCCCCAATTTCTGCTGCTTTAAGTGCGAGATCAAGGCACCTGAACCTCTTCATGTCCGGTTTTTCAAAGCTGAGAATCCCAATCTTTTCAAGCTCCAGTGGAGGGACACGAGTTTTTAAATGATGCGGGAAGGAAAGGGCGAAAGATATCGGGATAATCATGTCAGGAACGCCCATCTGGGAGATTATAGAGCCATCCTTATATTCTACCATGGAGTGCACAATACTCTGGGAGTGTATAAGGATACTGATTTGATCCATTTTTAGATCAAAGAGCCATTTGGCCTCTATGGCCTCAAGACCTTTATTCATCATGGTAGACGAGTCGATACTGACTTTCGGTCCCATATTCCAGTTTGGGTGATTCAGGGCCTGGGCTGGGGTCACCTTGCTCATTTCTTCAAGTGATAAATCCCTAAAGGGACCACCGGAGGCAGTTAGAATAACCCGTCTCAAATCTTCCCTCGGATGACCCTGCAGAGATTGAAGAATAGCGCTGTGCTCGCTGTCAATGGGCAGGATCGAAACACCATGCTTTCTGGCCTCTGCCATAACTAAGGAACCGGCCATCACCATTGTTTCCTTGTTTGCCAGGGCGATATTCCTGCCGGCCTTTATGCCTGAATAGGTGGGCAACAACCCGGCTGCGCCTGCCATGGCCGATATTATAGTATCCACTTCTGTCATGGTCGCCAGGCGTATAAATCCCTCGGTTCCAAAGAAGATTTCCGGCCTGCTGGAGTTGGTCAGTTGAGTTTTCAGTTCATTGGCCGCGGTTTCTTCCATCACAGCAACGGCCAGGGGCCGAAAGCGTTTGATCTGTTCTAAAAGTAGCCTAATATTTTTACCGGCCGCCAGGGCTGTTACCTGGTATTTTTCAGGGTTAGCCTGGATCACCCTGAGTGCATTGACACCGATGGAGCCTGTGGAGCCTAATATGGCTTTTTTTTTCATATCAATGTTTTTCCGGCCCTTAACTTTAGTTCATTTTAGTCACTTTAGTTCACTTTAGGCACTTCTTAATTTTATATTATTGAAAAAGAAAGATATACATAAAGTACGGGGATGCAAAAGAGCAGCCCATCGATCCTGTCCAGAATTCCGCCGTGCCCCGGAAGTATATGACCTGAGTCTTTTACCCCGTAATTTCGTTTTAGCATGGACTCGGATAGATCCCCTATCTGTCCTGCCACAGACAGGGATGCGGCCAGAATCAGAATATTAATATCGAGTCGGTGCAGGGCTATGATTTTCAAAAAAAAGAAAGCAACAATTAAACTACTTAAAAGTCCTCCAATGGCGCCTTCCCACGTCTTCCCGGGGCTGATGGCCTCATAGAGCTTGTGTTTGCCGAAAAGTTTTCCAGCGTAAAGAGCACCGGTATCACTCGCAAAGATGACAGCCAGGAGAAAAAAAATCCAGATACTTCCTTTAGGATAGTACCGGTCAATATGCAAAAGCATTGTCAGGGGGATACTTACGTAAAGGGGGCCTAATACTGCTTTGCCGATATCTGACGTCCATTGCCGACTGGGAGCTGGATGCGTTAACATGTAGTAAGTCATGGGGACGAATGCCCAGAGCACAATAACTACAGGTACGAGCAAAATTTGGCGTTCGAAGATCACGACAAACAGTAAAAACGTAAGAAAATAGCTGGACCACCGGACAAACTTCGGAAGGTCAGGAACGGTCATTCTGTAAAACTCAATTAGACCGACCAGGGATGCGAGATAAAGGAGTGTATAAAAGGGCAATCTGAGTTGGCAGGTTATAAGGAAAACAAGAATGGGTACGGCGATTATACCCGTAAGCCATCGTTTCAAATGCATTTTAGCTCCGCAATAACGGTAAGCAGTAAGAAGTAGTCAGTAGGCAGCCCCTTTGCTCCTTGCTGCCGACTTCCTACTCCCTGCTGCCAGTAGCCCCGAACCTTCTCTCCCTTTCCTGAAAATCCTGGATAGCCGCTAAGTATTCTTCCTTGCCGAAGTCCGGCCACAGGGTGGGTGTGACATAGATTTCAGTATATGCAATCTGCCACAGAAGGAAATTACTAACACGATATTCACCGCTTGTTCTGATGAGTAAGTCAGGTTCGGGCATGTCTGACATATACATGAACTTTGATATCAGTTGCTCCGAGATGTCATTGGCAGATATCCCACCTTCTTCGATTCTCGTGGCTATTTTTCTCATAGCGTCTGCGATTTCTTGCCTCCCCCCATAGCTGAGGGCCAACGTGAGGACCATGTCCTTGTTTGAGGCGGTTTTTTCCATGGTCTCAAGGAGTATTTTCCTTGTATCATCAGGCAGCTTCCGGGTCCTTCCTATGGTTTGGAGCCGTATGCCGTTTTCCTGCATCTCTTTCAGTTCGCCCTTGAGAAAACGCTTCAGGAGCTTCATGAGGGCCTGGATTTCAAGTTTAGACCTTTTCCAGTTTTCTTCGGAAAATGCATATAGGGTGAGCCACTGAATTCCAATTTCACGGCTGGTTCTGACGATTTCCCTTACGGCTTCCACTCCCTTCTCATGCCCAAGAAATCTGTTAATACCTCTTTTCTTGGCCCACCTGCCATTGCCGTCCATAATAACTGCCACATGCTTGGGTATTTTATTTGGATCAATCAAGGTCATACTGTCCTGTTTGTGGATGCAGGGAATTGAAAAAATTGAGGGATTAAGGAATTAAGGAGTTAGAATTCCATTATTTCTTTTTCTTTTTCGGCGGTGATTTCGTCTATTTTTTTTATAAAATCGTCCGTTATTTTTTGTACATCATCATGGGATTTGTACAATTCATCTTCTGAGATCTCTTTTTCGGTTTTCAGCTCTTTGAACATTTCATTGGCTTCTCGTCTGTGGTTACGGAGAGCAATTTTGCTCTCTTCTGCCATTTTTTTTGCCAATTTTGCCAGCTCTTTTCGCCTTTCCTCGGTCAATGGGGGAATGGCTATTCTGATAATCTTGCCATCATTCATGGGGGTCAGACCCAATTCGGATTTCAGAATGCTTTTTTCTATCTCCGCAATTATAGACTGATCCCAGGGCTGAATGGTGATAAGCCGGCTTTCAGGCACAGAAATTGATGCAACCTGTTCCACCGGCATTTGAGTATCATAACATTCGACCTTGATGCCGTCCAGTAACGCTGTGGAAGCACGACCAGTTCTTATCTTTTTGAAGTCTTTTTTCAGGGCTTCCCCGGTCTTGCTCATTTTTTCCCGCAGTTCGGAAATGATTTCATCCTTCATGATGGTTCCCCTGTTATTAAAGTCCCAACCTTTTCTCCGTTAATAACCTTTATAATATTACCTTTTTTTCTAAGGTTAAAGACAATTATCGGCAATTCCTGACCCATGGCCAATGAAACACCGGTCAGGTCCATAACCTTTAAATTCCTTTTTATCACCTCACGGTAAGTCAACTGGGGGAATTTTCTGGCAGAAGGCTCTAATTCAGGGTCAGCGTCATAAACCCCGTCCACCTTTGTTGCCTTCATGAGGATATCAGCGTCAATTTCCATAGCCCTGAGAGCCGCCGCAGTATCTGTTGTGAAAAAGGGGTTGCCGGTGCCAGCCCCAAAAATCACAATGCAGTTCTTAGACAGGTGGGTGATAGCCCTCCCTCTTACATAAGGCTCGGCAATCTTGATCATATCGATGGCGGTCATGACTCTTGTTTCGGCTCCGATACTCTGTAATGCTTCACTTAGTGCAAGGGCATTAATAACAGTTGCCAACATGCCCATGTAATCAGCCGCAACGCGTCCCACACCGTAATTAGCAGACTGAAGCCCCCTAAATATATTCCCGCCGCCAATCACAATTGCCACTTCGACCCCAAGTTTGTGTACTGAGGATATCTCAGATGCCACTTCTTCAAGCACTGAGGGATCGATGCCAAAGGATTCGTCCCCCATCAGGGCCTCTCCGCTTAATTTGAGCAGGATTCGTTTGAAACAGGGCTGCTTAGCCTTCATCCACATGCTCCTGAATTGATGGTAATTAATTAATCGGCCTAAACCACTACCTCGAGTAATGGTACCATAAT
>JAUUWD010000313.1 GCA_030589225.1 Desulfobacteraceae bacterium
CACCTCTTGGGCCGATTTCTGGTCCCAAACCTTAATAAGATAGTCTTTATGCTCTTCAAATTTCAGTGCTTGATCTTCCACGAGTTCCTCGGCCTCCTGAGATGTCATATCCCAGCTTTGTCGTACGAATGAGGCAACCCGCGCGTAATAGAGAGGGGTCATCAAATCAATTAGCTTGTAACGATTGACGCTCCAGGAATGAAAGGTGGCCGCCAATTCGTAAAGAATCTGAACCCATGCATCTGTAGGAAAGTAGAACTGGTTTGAATCCATCTCCACAGCATTTTCTATTTCATCGAAGCATGCTTTAGAGAAGATATCCTTCCAGAGGGAAGAAAATTGCTGGAAGCCGATTTTGAAATGCTCGATCATTCCTTCTATGTCAATGTTTACAGGTTCCGGCTCCACATATCCCTCATGCCCGAAGGTCTCTACAGGCTCGCTTCCCTGAACTCCTTTCCAGTGGACTTCAAAACGCTCCATGAGGTAACACAGGGTCCAAACCACCTGGCGGAACATAGGGCCCAAGTGCTGTCCGGGATCCTTGGCGTCGTGGATTTTAACTCCAAGATTTGACTGGCAAATACGAAACCCCTGGGTGATGGCATTGGTGGTCATCCAAATGTCAATCCCAAAGCGTGCCACATCCGTTTCCCACACGTCCTGCTCGGCATAAAACTTAGCCACTTCCCTGGACATGGCAAAATCCCCGCCGATAGGTTGCCGTATACGCTTGCCATAAAGGGCCCTGGTGATATTATACACGATATTGTTTGTGATGGTCCCATCATACTTGTGGCGGAGGTAGACCGGGGCAACAAACTGGTAGTCTTTACTTAATACAGGATCTAGAAGGTGCTTCACCCAGTCCGAGGTGATACTCCGGAGATCAGAGTCCACCACTGCGCATGCCCGAACCTTGATCCGATTGGCGGCCTCGAACACAGACCTGAGGGCAGTGCCTTTACCCCCCGGCCCCCGGTAGATTGATACAATCTTCTCCTGCCACGGCTTGATCTGGAACTCCTTGGCCACCTCCCGGGTGTCATCTGTAGAACCTCCGTCGGCAACGAAGATCACACTCCTTTGGTCTTTATAGTGCTTGGCCAGACCATGGGTCACCATCTGGATCACGTGGGCGATGGTCCTCTCATTATTGTAACAAGGAATACCCATAAGGATATCCGCGGATTCGATTTCTTCGATCCTTTTTGATGTATAACCTCGCAAAGCGGTGTCATAGTGCATAATCAGCCTTCCTTCCAATGATTTTATAATTTCCTGAGCTTTTCCATCTGAACTTCCAGAGGTTTTACCTCATCCTCCCGGCCTAACCTGCGAAGCCTCTCCTTAAGCTTTTCCATCTCCCGTTTGATCCGTGGCAATACTTCCTTCTCTATTTTCTCCCGCGCTGCATCGCCTGATTTCTTCATCTCCTCTAACAGGCGCTCCAATTCCTTTTGAAGTTTTTTGAATTCTTCACTTTCTGGAATTTTGCGCAGATCATCTGCAAATTCCTCCAATTGCTTCTTTAAATCATCAAGGGTTTTTCCAAAATCACCCCACAGTTGATTGGAGCGCGGTGAAGCCTTGGCGGTGCCAATGACAGTTGCACCATCTGTTAGCAGGGTTCCCCCTCTTGGGCTCTGGGTTATTTCAATGGCCTTTTTCCCTTCTTTTTCCGGATCCCATGTGATGAGAAATTTGGAGTGGTCTGTAGCAGCGTTTGCAAAGTCCTTTCTAATAACCACATCAACCAGATAATACCCCTCTTCTGAATAAAATATGCCTGCCACTTGACCTACGTGATTCTGTTCAAAAATCACCCGGTCGCCTTCATTAAGACCCTGAATTTGATCATAGCGGACCTTGAGGTTAAGGCCTGTCTCTTTGCACCCCAGAAAAATCAAGGCCACCAGCAATAGCATCGAAATTTTTTTAACCATGCATTCTCCAACATTCAGTAAATGCCTGATTCGATATCTTCATTCGCAGCCAATGGGGCCAACGATTCAGGCCCAAAATCAAGTTGGGTGAACAGTTTTTTTTCAACCTCTTTACATAGGTCAAAATTCATTCTAATTGCGTCTTCAAGGCCTTCCTGGTTCCCGCCATATCGCTCAATAAGATAGGCAAGGCGTTCTTCCAAGCTTACAATCTTATCATGATTCACGCGTTTGTCAGCATAAAATACGATTTCTTTTTCTGAATACCTGCCATTCAAGCTGTAGTTTTTCAGCCTGATATGCTCTCCTACGATATCGGCAATTTCTTCAAGATTGTTCTGGAGGCAGATTTGTCTCCCTATTTCAGCATGGTCTTCGCCGGAATTGAGAGAGGAAGTTTTTCCAATATCATGCAGGAGTGATCCTGCAATGGTCTTTTTGACAGAAATATCCAATCCAGCATCCTTTAGACCCTTTACAATAACACATGCCACCTTTGCAACTATCACTGAATGGGCCTTTATGTTCTTAAGCATCTCGTACGTATCCATAAAGCGAAAACAGGTTTCAATTGAGGGAATCATTTCTTTTTCTCCATATGACACAAATAGTTCGCTTCGATCATCCCCGCTAAAACAGCGGCCCTCCTGGCAAGGGTAGCTTAAAATGGGGATAATATTGAAATTATCAGGTCCGAAACCTCTATTCAAGTGAAAAACAAAAGCCAGATGGATTGAGGCAGCACCTAAAGGGGAGTTGACAAAGGGTGATGTTTCCGTTAAGTTCGCTACCGGATATCATCATTGAAAACAGTATGTTTAATATCGATTCCATGAGCCAATTTCAAAACGTCCCAGTTTGTCCAATATCTACGTCAGGCTCAAATTTTAATCCTCGAAATACTACATGTATTCCTGTGGTTAAAATTTGCGCCTTCCTTGATCTTGAACAAACTGAAACGTTTTGAAACAGGCTCATTTATTAGAATATTATTTATTTGCCATCTGGTAGCACTTATCACCGGGTGCAATTACCTGGAACTGGTGGAAGAGCAATACCTGAATGGTTCGCCTAAAAAATCGTGTGTTCTTATGGGGGAAATAAAAAAAAAGGGGCGGACATCCAGACCGGTTTTGGTTGTTGCTTTTTCAAAACAATACTCTGTTAGACAAAAGGCTCAAATTATAAGAGTAGCTGACTCAATTTTGCTCAAGAAGCCTGGACCGTATATGCTCTATGTGGC
>JAUUWD010000084.1 GCA_030589225.1 Desulfobacteraceae bacterium
GTAATTATTTCCCTACTCAACCACTTAACCACTCAACTATTCAACGAGGTCTAAACTAGGGAGGTTATCATGTTTAAAGGATCAATTGTTGCAATCGTCACGACGTTTAAAGAAGGAAAAGTGGATGAGGAGGCCTATCGCAGGCTAATTGAGTTTCAGATCGAAAACGGCACCAGCGCTATTGTGCCGTGCGGTACGACCGGAGAATCGGCCACTTTAAGTGTTGAGGAACATAACCGGGTCATTGATATTGCCGTGGAGGCTGCAAATAAAAGGGTCCCGGTCATCGCGGGGACCGGTGGAAACAGCACCAGGGAAGCCATTGAACTTACAGAGTACGCCAAAAAAGCGGGTGCTGATGCCACCCTGCAGGTAACTCCTTACTATAATAAACCAACCCAGGAAGGTCTTTACCAGCACTTCAAGGCAATCGCAAAGGCAGCACCTTTACCCCAGGTACTTTACAATGTGCCGGGCAGGACCAGCGTCAACATGCTGCCTGAAACCGTAGCCCGCTTAGCGGAACTGCCGGAAGTGGTGGCCATTAAAGAGGCATCTGGGAGTCTTGGCCAGATGGCCGAAATCGTGAGACTCGCAGGAGACAACATCACACTGCTCTCTGGTGACGACAATGTGACCCTTCCGGTTCTTTCCATTGGTGGGAAGGGGGTTGTTTCCGTTGTCGCCAATATTGCCCCGCGAGATACTTCTGATATGGTGGATTTCTGGGAGAAAGGGGATGTTGAAAAAGCCAAAGCGCTTTTTTACAAACTTTTCCCGCTGTGCCAGGCCATGTTTTATGAGACCAACCCGATTCCTGTGAAGACATCTTTGGCCTTAATGGGAAAGATCAAGGATGAGATGAGGTTGCCCCTATCCCCCATGGCGCCCTCGAATCTGGAAAAACTTAAGAATGCGCTTCAGGAATATGGCCTCCTGTAAGTGAAGATGGAGAAATAGCCATGATCAAAGCTATTATAGCCGGCGTTGCCGGTCGTATGGGAAGGCGAATCATTTCCATGGTCCATCAGAACCCGGATATTGTTTTAAGTGGGGCCTTTGAGCGGCCGGATCATCCCATGGTTAATGAGGTTGCAGGTCAAGTGGCGGGACTTGGGGAATTGGGTGTTAAAATCGTGGGCGCCCTCAAGGACGTAATCGATCAGGGCGAGGTATTGATAGACTTTACCACTCCTCAGGCCACCCTGGAAAACATCCGAATGATTGCAACCCAGGGAATTGCCATGGTGATTGGCACTACGGGGATCACTGGCGATACCCTCGAAGAGGTCGAGTCTCTCGGCAGGAAGACCAAGTGTGTCATGTCACCGAATATGAGTGTTGGGGTCAATGTTATGTTCAAAATCGTCGGAGATGTGGCTCGAATCCTTGGCAAGGATTATGACATGGAAATCCTTGAAGCCCACCACAGGCTTAAAAAGGATGCCCCAAGCGGGACTGCCATGCGTCTTGCTCAAATATTGGCTGAGAGCGTGGGGCGTGATCTTGAAAAAGTGGGCGTGTATGAGCGCAAGGGGGCCATTGGTAAAAGGACCGATGAGGAAATCGGTATACAAACCTGGCGGGCGGGCGATATTACAGGGGAACATACAGTCATGTTTGGGGGAATCGGTGAGAGACTGGAAATTATTCACCGTGCCCACAACCGGGATAATTTTGCCCGCGGGGCTGTAAAGGCCGCGCTGTGGATAATGAAGCAGCCGCAAGGATTATATGATATGCAGGATGTTCTGGGGCTAAAGCGAAGTGAACTAAAGTGAACTAAAATGCCTAAAGTGTGCTAAAGTTAGGCACTTAATTTTAAGAGGTAGAAATGAATATTTTTGAAAAGGCAGAAAGACTAAAAAAATTACCTCCTTATCTTTTTAAGGAGATTGATCGAAAAAAGACCGAAGTCAGAGCACAAGGAGTGGATATCATTGACCTGGGTATTGGAGATCCTGATCTCCCAACCCCTCCCCACATTATTGAGGCGCTGAAAAAGGCTGCGGAGGACCCTGCGAACCACAGGTACCCGTCTTATTCAGGAATGGGCGATTTTAAAGAAGCGGTGGCCAAATGGTACCAGGAAAGATTCGGGGTTGAGCTGGATCCGGATACGGAGGTGGTTTCTCTTATTGGGAGCAAAGAGGGAATCGCGCATTTTCCATTGGCCTTTGTCAATCCGGGCGATGTGGCGCTGGTACCTGCACCGGCGTATCCTGTTTATCATATTGCCACTATGTTTGCCGGCGGAGAATCCTATTTTATGCCGCTTTTGAGTGAGAACCGTTTCCTGCCGGACCTTAATGCGATTCCAGACAAAATCACCTCCAGGGCTCGTATCATGTTCATCAACTACCCGAACAATCCTACATCCGCGGTTGCCGACCTGGAGTTTTTCAGGAAAGCCGTGGAATTTGCAAGAGATAATAATATCCTGGTGTGCCATGATGCAGCTTACACCGAGATGGCTTTTGATGGCTATCGTCCTCCCAGCTTTCTGGCTGCGGATGGAGCCAAGGAAGTGGGGATTGAATTCCATTCTCTCTCCAAGACCTATAACATGACTGGCTGGCGAATAGGCTTTGCTGTTGGAAACCGAGAGGCAATAGACGGGCTTGGCGCCATCAAGAGCAATATTGATTCCGGTGTTTTTCAGGCCGTTCAGATGGCAGGTATAGAGGCCATACGCGGGGACCAGTCCTGTGTCAGAGATATGGTTCAAGTTTATTCGAGGCGGCGGGACCTGATGGTCAAGGGGCTCCAGGATGTTGGTTTTGAGGTGGAGTCACCCAGAGCGACTTTTTATCTGTGGATCAAGGTCCCTGAAGGCTATACATCTGCGGAATTGACCGAGCGTCTGCTGGAGGATGCTGGCCTGGTTGTGACCCCTGGCAATGGCTTCGGGGAGCCTGGTGAAGGGTACTTCCGTATCGCGTTGACTCAGAAAAGGGAAAGGCTTGCGGAGGCTGTGCAAAGATTAAAAGCCCTTAGCCTGTAGACGGCGAAAGCGCCTTTTCACCAATGACGAAAACAGCTTACATTGGGGTCGGTTCAAATCTTGGCGATAAAATAAACAATTGTCTTAAGGCCGTTGTCCGGATCGACGATATTTCAGGCTGCAGAGTGACGGCACAATCCGGTTTTTACAGGACACAGCCGGTGGGTGTTAAAGGACAGGACTGGTATGTTAATGGTGTAATTGTGTTATCTGCTGATATTTCGGCGCAGGATTTACTGAAAAGCCTCTTAGCCATCGAGGTAGATATGGGAAGGGAAAGAAAAAGAAAGTGGGATTCAAGGATAATTGACCTGGATATCCTTCTATTTGGAGAAGAGGTGATTTCCGAAAAAGGACTTCAGGTTCCTCACCCGCTGATGCACTCGAGAAGATTTGTGCTGGTGCCAATGGTTTCTTTGGCACCGGATTTAGTTCATCCTGTGCTCGGAAAAAGCATGGCTGAGTTGCTTGTGGATTCTCCAAAGAAAGAGCAGTCTGTGGTTCCCATGGAGGTCGCGTAAATGCGACTTCTGATTTTTGCAGTCCTTGCCTACTTGCTTTATCGTGTCTTGAGGAGCTATTTCGGTTCTGGCCAGAAAATAAGAAAAACTCAAAATGGCGGGGTCATTGACGAGATGGTAAAGGACCCTTTCTGTGACACTTATATACCCGTAAGGGATGCCAAAAGAAGGGTTATAGATGGGAGGGAATATTTTTTCTGCAGTGAGGAGTGTGCTGATAAATTTCAAAAGGTAAAGGAGGAATTATGAAGTTTTTTATTGATACGGCCAATATAGATGAGATAAAAAAGGCCAATGAATTGGGCATGGTTGACGGTGTGACGACGAATCCGAGCCTGGTTGCCAAAGAGGGGCGGGAGTTCAAAGGGCTTATAAAGGAAATATGCGATATTGTAGATGGCCCGGTCAGTGCCGAGGTGGTCAGTATGGATGCAGAAGGGATGGTTAAGGAGGCAAGGGAACTGGCCAATCTGGCTGATAATATTGTTGTAAAAATACCCATGCTGGAAGAGGGCCTAAAGGCAGTAAAGACCTTGGCCCAGGAGGAGATTAATACAAACGTAACCCTTTGTTTTTCTCCAATTCAGGCATTGATGGCAGCAAAGGCCGGGGCCGCGTATATCAGCCCCTTTGTGGGTAGATTGGACGATATCAGCCACATTGGTATGGAGTTAGTGGAAGAGATTATCACAATTTATGATAATTACGGCTTTGAAACCGAGGTGATTGTAGCGAGTGTTAGAAATCCAATCCATGTGCTTGATGCAGCCCTAATGGGCGCAGACATTGCAACAATACCCTTTAAGGTCATTCAACAGTTAACTAAACATCCTTTGACAGATATTGGTGTGGAAAAATTTCTTGCTGATTGGAAGAAGCAGGGGTAGACATGTTTGCAGCGAGGGTGAAATGGGCTGGAGCTGCTGGTTTGGCACTTTCACTGTTTTTTATCCTTCCAGTTTCCGCAGACATCTACCGTTACGTGGACAAGGACGGGGTCTGGCATTTCACCAACGTTCGAACCGACGCCCAATATAAACTATATATCAAAACCACCCGTAAAACACCTTCGACGTTTATAAAAGAATATGAGGGAATTATCCTTCAGGCTTCAAGACGGTTTGAGGTGGAGGTCTCCTTGGTCAAGGCGATTATCAAGGCTGAATCGTACTTTGACCATAAGGCAGTCTCTCACAAGGGAGCACAGGGATTGATGCAGTTGATGCCCCAGACGTCGAATGCCATGGCCGTGGAAAACCCGTTTGATCCGGGAGAGAATATATTTGGTGGCACGCGATATTTGAGCCTTTTGCTAAAACGTTTTAATAATGACAAAAGGCTCGCAGTGGCCGCATATAATGCCGGCCCGGAAAGAGTGGAGACCTGTAATGGTATTCCACCCATAGCTGAGACAGAGCGATTTGTGAAAAAGGTCATGAATTATTATCGGGACTATAATACCAAGGATAGATAGATGTTTGGTTTCTGCTGATTTTTTATTGACAAAGCACATTTGTGGTGTAAAATAATTTATATATAAGCGGGAATAGCTCAGCTGGTAGAGCCTCACGTTGCCAACGTGATTGTCGCGGGTTCAAATCCCGTTTCCCGCTCCATAACATATTACTTCCGCGAAATTCATAGATGTTGATTTAGGGCGGCATAGCCAAGAGGCTAAGGCAGCGGTCTGCAAAACCGTTATTCATCGGTTCGACTCCGATTGCCGCCTCCAGTGAGGCATAAAGGGTTTGCAAGGATTATCAATGACTTGCAAGCCCTTTTTTCTGCTTCCCTCTGAAGGAAGGGGGCATTCTGTAAGAATTAAAAACTGTAGGAAAGGAGTTAACGATGAAAGAAGTAGATTACATGGCTGTCGCTGAAAAGGCGATGAATCAGATTAAGCAAGGGGCGTTTTTGACCGTCAGGGCAGGGGAAGCGCTCAACACCATGACCATCGGATGGGCCACCATCGGATATGTATGGAGAAGACCTGTCTTCATGGTCCTGGTCCGCGATTCCAGGCACACCTTCGGGATCATCGAGAAGGCTGCCGACTTCACCGTGTCCGTACCCATGACCGACATGAAGGATGCGATCATGTTCTGCGGGACCAAATCCGGTCGGGATTATGACAAGTATAAGGAGTGCGGTCTGGAACTTGCCGAGGCGAGGAAGGTGGTCTCACCAATTATCAACACGCCGGGTATTCATTTTGAATGCAAGATCGTCTTCAAGGCGGCCATGGACCCTGCTTACCTGGATGCGGAGTACGAAAAGCTCTATCCGGAAAAGGACTACCATACCCTCTATTTCGGTGAGATCCGGGATTGCTATGAAATCTGAACCTGTCAGAATGAAAAATTTGATCCCCGGTCTCACGTGCTATTATCATTGAAGTAGTTGGGCGTTGTAGCGCTTGATGAATAGTTACATATTGATAGTTTTGCATTAACATTATAAGAATATAGTACCGAGAGTATTTAATATCTTGAGAGAGGAAGGAAAATCGTTATGGCAGCATTGCAACCTTTTGGTCGTATCACGATAGATCCGGATATCATGAATGGTAGGCCCTGTATAAGAGGTATGCGCGTTCAGGTATCTTTGATACTAAATTTAGTGGCAAATGGTATGACAACAAAGGAAATAATCAAAGCCTACCCTTATATAGAATCTGAAGATATATCTCAATGCCTCCATTACGCGGCATGGTTGTCTGAAGATCCCATTGAACTGTTGGCCGAGGGATAGTCCCGGTGAAATTCTTAAGCCATCTCTTACCCATAAATAAAGTGTAACTGGTGACCCCTTTTCATTAACCCATTTGCTTGACGTTTACTCAGTTGTTGAAGAGCATGAGAACGTTAGTGAAAAAGTTGTCGAATGAGGGTAAAAGTGAAGATTCAGATTAGAAAACCCTGTGTCTCTAAATGAGAACAGGATTTTTTTTACGGTGTTCTACATTCCTCCCTTTAACTACCAACGATCAAAAAGCGGCGTGTTTTTTTTGACCAATTAACTAATTTCAGTTAATTTTGCCTAAGTTTTTAGAATAGTTGGTTTTTGCTTTCATCGAAAGAATAATTCGCCTGGTCCCTATTAACGCTACTTGGGGCTACAGTTCATGTTGAGATCCAACGGAGATTTCATTCAAGGCAGTCAGCAATTGTTGAAAGCGAGCCAACTTATGGAAACAACAATTAAATTTTGAATTAGACAGGATTCAAATTATAAACAGGACAAAAAGAAAAAATCCTGAACATCCTGTTAATCCTGTCAAAAAAAGGACAGAGAACCCAAATTGAATACGATATCAACAACGCCATACCGCTCGCCATTTTCCATCCCCAACATCCGGTTGTTTATTGCCTTTAAGGTTTTGTTCAATTCAAGATTCTACTATCCGGTCTTTACCATCCTGTTCCTTGATTTCGGCCTGACCGTGGCACAGTTTGCAATCC
>JAUUWD010000334.1 GCA_030589225.1 Desulfobacteraceae bacterium
TTCTGCTTTACTTCGCGCCATACTGGTCCTTCTTTGCTATCTATTATTTCAATTCCCATTTCCTTCAGTTCCTGGCGCAGGCGATCGGCTGATTCCCAATCCTTATTCTTCCTGGCCTGTTCCCTTTTTTCAATCAGGGCTTCCACCTCTTGGCCCACCACCGGGGCAGCAAGATCCATCACGCCCAGGACTGAGTTAATTCGTTCCAGGACCTTCAGGACTTTTTCCTTATCATCAGTAGATAAGCCGTTTCGGTCCGCAATTTTATTGATGCGATGGACAAACTGGAAAAGGGCCGCCAGGGCCGCTGAAACATTAAAGTCATCATCCATGGATTCCGTGAATCTCTGTCTCAAATCATACACTATCTGATCCATCTCCGGATTACCGGGGGCCGTTTGGCAGAAATGGAGTTTTCGGACAAAATGATCCAGATGAGCAATTGTATTCCTGGCTGTTTCAAGTTTTGACCATGAAAAATAGATAAGCTTACGGTAATGGTGGCTAATTATCCAGTATCGGACCTCCCTGCCGGAGTAACCGTGGTTTAGAATGTCTCTTAAAAACAATGTGTCCTCTTCAGAAAACCGGGAGGGCTTTTTGCCATTGATCATAACCAGTTCGTTGTGGACCCAGTAATTTGCGGGGGTTTTATCTGTTAAGGCATGGCCAATGGCAATTGCATTTTCATGGTGTGGAAATATCAGGTCAACGCCGCTTGTGTGAATGTCATATGTCGGGGCGAGGTACTTCATGGCCATGGCCGAGCACTCAATGTGCCAGCCAGGCCTGACATTGCCCCAACGTGTCTGATAGAATATCCCGTTCTTTAGCTCGTTCAGTGTAGCTCTTTTGAGAAGCACAAAGTCTCGAGGATTTTCTTTTTCGTATTGGTCCAGGTCAACGGTCTTGCCGAGCCTGATTTTATCAAGATCAATTCGCGACAGCCTGCCGTAATCCTTGAAACGAGAAATATCGAAATAAACGGACCTGAATTTTTCATAAGCGTATCCTTTTTCCAGCAGTTTTTGAGTGAGCTTTATCATGTCATCCACGTGCTCGCTCGCCTTCGGATACTCCGTGGCCCTTTTTATATTCAACTGTTCAAGATCCTCCAGAAACGCCTGATAATACTTGCCTGTATAGTCTTTCAGGGATATGCCCGCTTTCCCGGCGCCTTCAATGGTCCGGTCATCAAGGTCTGTGACATTCATGATGTGGGTCACCTGGTACCCTTTGAATTCCAGATAACGTCTGATCAGGTCCGAAAAAAGGAACCGCCTGCACTGGCCAAGGTGGATCAAGTGGCAGAGGGTGGGGCCGCAGGTATACATGGTTATCCGGTTTTCTTCGATTGGGACAATGTCCTCTTTTTTCCGCTTAAAGGTGTTATAAAGGCGCAGCCCGGACTTCCTTTTTACTTCAAATAATGGGGTGCTCAGATATCTTTCACCCCCATCGGGCAGGATGACAACTATTCGGCCCTTTGACATTTCTCCGGCAAGTTTTAGGGCTGCGGCCATAGCTGCCCCCGAACTCATTCCTGCAAATATACCTTCCTTTCTGGCCAGCATCCGCGAGGTATGATAGGCTTCTTCATCATCGATATTGATTATCCTGTGTAGCTTTCTTTTTTTAAAAATGCCTGGCCGATATGACTCCTTCATATTCTTCAGGCCCTGTATCCTGTGCCCCAGGTAAGGCTCTACTCCAATAACCTGGATCTCGGGCTTGAGTTCTCCAAATCGCTTTGCGAGGCCCATCAGGGTGCCCGTGGTACCCATACTGGCTACTATTACATGGAGATCACCGTTTGTCTGTTCCCAGATTTCCATAGCCGTGCCATGGTAGTGAGCCATCCAGTTTGCGTCGTTGTTGAATTGATCTGCAAGCCAGTATTTTTCAGGCTTTTCTCTGACAAGCTTGTAGACGGTTTCGATTGCCCCATCGGTTCCCAGATGAGCAGGCGTGAACTTTATTTCTGCCCCCATGGCCTTAAGTATCTTTATCCGCTCCTGGCTGACCGACTCGGACATGGTGAGGAGGATACGGTACCCTTTCACTGAAGCCACAAGTGCGAGACCAATCCCTGTATTTCCGCTGGTTGCCTCTAAAATGATTTTGTCCTTTGTAAGTTCTCCGCTCTCTTCAGCCTCTTCAATCATGTATAAGGCCGGCCTGTCCTTTATCGATCCACCCGGATTGAAAAATTCGAGCTTGGCCAGTATTTCCACATTTCTATTCGCATTGAGTCTGTTTACGGGAACCAGAGGGGTCCCGCCAATTTGATCCAGGATGCTATGGTGTTTGACACCCATTTGTTCATACCCCTAACCCGGATAAACCGGAAAAGTGCCTAGCTTTCGTTCAGACACTAAATATTACCTTGAACTTCCCCGCTGCAAGCGGGATAAATAGGCACTTTAGTTCACTTTAGTCACTTTAGATCACTTATGGCCAAGTAATTACTCAACTGGTAGAACCTTATTATGGTACCACTACCCGAGGTAGTGGTTTAGGCCGATTAATCAACTTTATAATATAAATTGATCTCGATTTGCAATGCCCATAAAATGTGCGCCGGCAAATCTCATTGCGGCCTTAGGCAGGAGTCTCAATCAGATCTACTAAGATCTTTTAAGATTTTTTTTAACGCCCCTTGACATTTGACAGGTTGTCCTTATTTTTCATCTGTCTGGTCATTATACCTCTCTTTTAAAAGCCGGCTAAAAAGGGGGTTTTTCTTTATCTGAATCTAATAATTAACATCCCCGGAAAGGAGGATGGAGATATATGTAATCCAAAGGAGGTGAGAAGAGGTATTTTCAGAAATCAAATGAGGTTGAACCATAAATTATTCATATTGGAAGGA
>JAUUWD010000346.1 GCA_030589225.1 Desulfobacteraceae bacterium
ATCTGATTATACCTCCAAATCATAGGCTTTCCGGTTCTGAGTACATAAATTATATTAAAATAATATAATCTATATTTAACTTAAGATAGTAAATATATCCTAAATTAAAAAAAGTTTTAAAGTCAAGGAAAAAATTTTCAAGAGTCACTGCATGCAGCTTAGTGTTATATTGGCTCAAAGGGCAAACACAAAATATCAATATGGTTTTTGAGGAGATTGAAAATCCATTTCCGCGCTTTACAGGTTGTAAAATAAATCGACAAATCCAACTCTTTCCCAGCAAAAGGCACAGATCTTTTTCTCAATTATTTTCTAATCTTTACAGTGAGTTAAAGACACTGAGATAAGTTTTCCTTATTTGGCATATCTGTTGCATTTTGAAAATGCCAAATCAATAATAATCTTGTCTATCTCGTAAATCCTGTCTAAAATGGACCTGGGTAGTTACAATTTTGTAACCGTTCACAGGTTCAGGGTTCACGGTTACTAAATAAAATTGAAAAGGAGGCAGTTATCATGAAGGAAGTTAAGAAGATTTTGTTCCCGGTTGATTTGTCGGAGGCCTCGTCGGAGATTGTGCCGTGGGTGCTGTTTGCGGCTAAGAAATTTTCAGCGGAAATACACATGCTTTTTGTTGTGCGGAAATTCGACCATTTTTCAAGCTTTTACGTCGCACAAGTGTCCATCGAAAATTTTGAAGGTGAAATTATCAAGGGCGCCGAGACAAAGATAGAAGAGTTCGCAAACAGATATTTTGAAGGACATCCTGTTTGTAAGACCAAGGTAATGGTTGGTGACGCAGCCGAAGAGATCATAAACCATGTAAAATCTGAGGGCATCGACTTAGTCATCATTGGAACTCATGGCAGAAAGGGGCTCGATCGAATCGTTTTTGGGAGTGTGGCCGACAGGGTGATCAAGATGTCGCCAGTGCCTGTTCTGAGCGTCAACCCCTATAAGGCACCCAAAACATAAACGAATCCGGCACTCTCCAAAGAACAATTCCAAAATCTTTTCTGAGGGGCCGCAGCTTGATCTTGCTTTTAGGTCCTTAATTCTGTATGTAGTCAGGAGCTCCGGTGGGAAGACAATTCACAATTTTGATATCCGATCGGAATCGCAATGTAAGAGAGTTCTTGAAGCGTGAGATGATGGCGGAAGGGTACGGGGTTCGCCTGGCCAAAAGTGGCCGAGAGGTCTTGGAATGGGCTTACCATCACGAATCTATTGACCTTGCCATCCTGGATTTGGATTTACCCGATGCAAGCGAATTGGCCATTCTTGCAAAGCTTGAGGATCGAATCCCGACTCTGCCAGTAGTAATTCATGCCTTCCTCTCAGACTACGACAACCATCCGGCTGTTTTGAATGCAGCGGCTCTTGTGGAAAAAGAGGGAAACAGTGTTGAACGACTCAAGAAGGTAGTCGCTGAAATCCTGGGAAAGTTGAATGTAGAACCCTGATATGGATAAAAGCAAGCGTGAACATCATGATTATTACCATTCATTGACCAGAAACATGCTGTTGACCGTTATCATTGTCTCCTTCACACCAATGATCCTGGTTGGCGGCATCATCCTTTATCAGTTCCAAACGTCCTACCATGAAAAGGTTCACGCCCACCTTGAAGAGTTAGTCCAGAAGCACAAGCAAAATATTGACAGTTTCCTAAAGGAAAAACTGGGAGACATCCGGTTCCTGGCAGACAATTTCACCTTTGAGGAATTGCGTGATGAAACATGCCTGACGGACAAACTGGAATCACTTCAGAAGGAATTCGGCCTTGTCTTTGTGGATTTGGGGGCGATACGTGAAAATGGGATCCAGGTCGCTTATGCCGGACCGTTTAAACTGGGGAAGGCCCTGTATTCGCAGGCCGACTGGTTTCAAAAGGCCATGAAAAGCAAGTATTTTATAAGCGACGTTTTCCTGGGTCTGCGCGGACTTCCTCACTTCATCATAGCTGTGAGAGACAATTGGATGGGGGAGAAATGGATATTAAGGGCGACAATAGACTTTGTGGCATTTAATAGCCTTGTGGAAAACATTCGCATAGGTGAGACCGGATTCGCCTTTATCCTGAACAAGGAGGGTAAATTCCAGACAAAGCCGCTTCTCGATATCGTAACTACCAGAAAACCTTATATTGATTTTCTCAGTGACCGGAATATAAAAAAGGACGAGATTCACGTTGTTGAACGAACCGACGAATCCGGGCATAAAAACATATACGTGGCAGCGTCCCTCAAGAATGGTGATTGGCTCCTTGTGTACCAGCAGAGGGCATCAGATGCCTTTTCGGATTTCCGAAGGGCATTAAGGGTGGCCTTTGCAATTATGATATTAGGCGGTCTTGCCATTACGAGCATGGCTTATTTGCTTTCCACAAGGATGGCCTATCGAGTGGCCAGGATGGATAAAGAAAGACAGATGATGGATGAACAGATGGTCGAAACCGGCAAACTGGCATCTGTGGGGGAACTGGCCGCTGGCATAGCCCATGAAATCAACAATCCCGTTGCCATTATGGTTGAAGAGGCGGGGTGGATCGAGGATTTGTTGGAGGAAGAAGATTTTAAGGAAGGAAAAAATCTGGATGAGTTTGAAAGGGCATTGAAACAGATTCGTACCCAGGGAAAACGCTGTAAGGATATAACGTATAAATTACTGAGCTTTGCAAGGAAGACCGATTCGAGGATCCAGGAAG
>JAUUWD010000206.1 GCA_030589225.1 Desulfobacteraceae bacterium
GGCCGTAAAATTGCTTGAGACGGCAAGCAATAGCAGGGTCAGCTTCATTATGAAATGGCCAATTACAGGAATAGAAGCAACCAGTGACCCGATGATCAGGAGGGTAATCCTTTCAGGTCTCTGCATCAAACCTACTTCGCAGCTAACCCCCAATCCTTCGGCTCGAGCCCTTGTGTAGCTCACCATGAATGATCCGGCAATGGCCAGGATGATTAATAAAACGGCCAGGGGGCTTTGAAAATCAGCCGGGTTCCCAGCTTTAAAGCTCCAAAAAACCGCCCCCCCTGAAAAATGCCAGGCAAGCCCCAGAAAAATAAACACCTCACTGAACCTGTCCAGGGTGCTGTCAAAAAAGGCACCAAACGATGAATCTTTTTCCGCTTGCCTTGCGAGCTGTCCGTCCAGGGCATCACACGTTCCAGCCAGGACCAGCACCCATGCCCCCCAGAAAAATGATCCGGTACTGTAGATCAGCCCGGCGAATGCACTCAACACTAACCCGGCCAGGGACAAGGTGTTGGGATGAACCCCCAGGCGAGCCATAAGCTTTCCCGCTGGCGAGATGACCCGCAGATATCTTTCCCTGTTCTTCTCACTCAAGAAAACGAATTCAGCCATCTGAACGTCCTGATCTTCTCTAAAGTACCCCTGTCTCCCTTGCTGATTTAGCGACCCATTCCCTTTTCTGCCACTATTATCAAAATCGCCGATATTTGTCAAAAATGATTGCGATTTTTAATGCAGCCAATTCTGGCCACAGCTTCATATCGGGCTGTTCATGGTCCGCATGGCCCTGATCCGCTCGCCCACCTCCCCGGTGATAAGTTCAAAAAGAGGCGCGTCCCATATTCCATTGTGAGAGTGACCCTTACCCTCTCTCCTTAGTTTTTCATTTTTAGTTAAAACCTTGAGCAAAAGGATATCCTTTGCGCCAAACTGGGCCTTCTGGGCATTATTTGCCAATTTGTATGCAAATGTGATCACAGCGATGGAAGTAATGGCATCTCGATTACTTGCATAGTTCCTGACAGTGATGTCCACCGAACCGATCCTATCAAGGACTTTATCGGGGACATCTTTCAGTGTTGTTTCTCTGCTAAATTCCCTCAAAAGCCATTCAAAAGAATCTTTGCCAATGGCCTCGATAATTGGATCTTTATCTGTCATAATATAACGCCTCGGAGTTTCTGTCCCGCCGCGGCGGGAAGAATAAAAGGGTTTTGCGAGACCTGAACTTTTGCTCCGCACATGGCCCCAGTGCAACAAAAAATAAATTTCACGAGGTAAAAATAATGGAAGAGTGGAATGATGAAAATTCGTCTTTGTCTTGATTTTTTAAGTGACAATTTCTAATTTATTGCAAGCCTTGTCAAGGTGATTATCCTAACATCCCAGGACGTAAAGGGGGACGTTTACACACCCTTGACATACGCAAACCCGATGTGCAATAAATCACAATAAAATAACACCAGGTATTGAATCAAGGCTTGCCTATGAGTTTTACCGGCAAAGCTTCTATGCTTTTGGGGCTTGATAGTGCTATTTGGGACAAAAAATGAAACTGCTTCTTAACATCATTCTTGTTCTTATAACCTTTTTCGCCTGTTACATTGAGGAAATCTACCTTTTTGTTCTGCCGCCCCAACCACAGGAAGTTATTCCATTCACAGTACGATCCCAACGATACTTCAACTTCGACCAAGAGAAAGCCCTCGGTGGCAAGCGGGAAATAGCCCTTTCGCAATATGTTCCCCTCTATACCGATGTTCCCGGTGGGGATGAAAAAGCAAAGACAGAAATGGATTCTCTGATCGAAAAGATCTCCACCCTTCGGGACCAGAAGCTGACCGGAGGGCAGGGGCTTTTGGAGTATCTGCGCACAAAGTACGGGATGGAACTTTCCCGGAAGCTGGCAGCCAGACTTATCAAGTACCAGGATCTCAAGAGCCTCATAGCTGGCATCCTTACCATTGAGGAATCGATTCTAAAGAGTAAAATTGTAGAAGACCCAAGACCCTTCAAGGGAAAGAAGACTATCGAGGTCCTTTACCCTGAGCCCTCGGGTATTGTGACCTATCCGGTGGGAGAAATAATTACCCTTGAAAAGGCCCGCCTCAATTTGCAGGAGAAAGGCAGGCAACTGTTCTGGCAGGTGGACAAAAGAATTTTGGATCCGCTTCTTCAGATATCAATGGCTACCCTTCTGCCGAACCTGAAATACGACCAGGATGAGAATTACAGGAGGATCGAAGAGATCATTCGGCGGTATCCCTCTAAGATCATTGCCTACGAACCAGGGGATGTCCTCGTGCATTTTCGCAAAATACTGAGCGAAGAAGATGTGCTTTTACTGACTGCATATCAGGAGGAAGAGAAAAAAGACCTCTTCGGGAAAGCCCCCTGGATACTGATTGTCATATTATTCATAGTAGTGCTTTATAACGTATTTCTCTCTGAGATACTATGGGCCGGGTGGCGGAAGAGGCCTCCTTCTCACCTACTGCTTTTTCTGCTGGTGATAACTATTTTTCTTTCAAAGGCGTGCCTCTTATTCACGGCTTTTCCCATTTTCTCAATCCCTTTCGCATTTCTCCCTTTGCTTATCATTCTTTTATTCGATGAGAGGGTATCTGCCACCTGGACCACAGTAGTGGGAGCGGCGCTGGTAGCCTTGCTTTCGGGCCGCACCTTAGAGATCTTGCTTTTCTTTGCCTTCGGCGGTGTAACGGCTGTGTTGGTTTCTTTCAATATACGAAAACGTGTTCACATCCTCCTCCCTTCACTAAAGGTGGGCATCATCAACGCGATCATTCTCATGGCTCTCTTCATAGATTGGGGAAGCGTGGCTGGCTTTTTTTTGGACTGGCAAGAGGTCAAGATCTCTTCACTTGGGGAGATTATCAACGAAAATTTGTTAGGATACATGGGTTGGGGCTTCATTGGAGGCTTTGCAGCAGGTCCTCTGACCCTCCTCCTTCTGCCATTACTGGAACTGAGCTGGCATACTGCTTCAAACTTTAAACTGAACAGGTACGCAGACCTTCAACATCCCCTCATGAAAGACCTCCTGACCAAGACCCCGGCGACTTACCAACACACCATGACAGTCGCATATCTCGCTCATGCAGTGGGACAGGCCATTGGGGCGAACACCCTCCTGCTGAGGATAGGCGCCTATTATCATGACATCGGAAAAATGGCGGATCCCGAGATTTTTTCGGAGAATCAATCCGGCTGGAAGAACCCTCATGACGACTTAGATCCTCAAGAGAGCGCCAGACTCATCATTAATCATGTCACCCATGGAGCAAAAATCGCGTTAGAGATGAAATTGCCCGAGATTGTTGTGGGGCTTATTCTTCAACATCACGGGACCCAGATTGTGGAATATTTCTACAACAAGGCAGTCAAGACAAGTCAGGGGGACGAGGTTCGCAAGGAAGATTTTCGATATCCGGGGCCAAAGCCTCAAAGCGTCGAGGCCGCAATATTGATGATCGTTGATGCGGTTGAGGCCACTTACCGGTCCATTGAGGGACCCACACGAGAGAAAATAGAGAAAATGATTCGCCTCCTGATAGTGAAGCGGGTTGCTGACGGTCAATTCGATGAATGCAACCTCTCCACTCGCTACCTGGCCAGAATTGTTCGGGTATTGGTTGATTCGCTGGAGGCATCTTTTCACTCCAGGGTATTATATCCATGGCAGGAAAAGGGGAAAAAGGGGAAGTAGGAATTGAGGGTAAGAGATAGGAGGGGTGAACCCATGGCCCAAGCAGCTCTACAAGAGGAGACAAAGAACCGACGTGTAAATTTCAGTTTAAAAGCGCCCTCGGTTAAAGAGGTCATATTAATGGGAGATTTTAATAACTGGGATGCTGGTAATCATCCGATGGAGAAGGATGAGAACGGGATATGGAAAGTAAGTATGATGATTCCTCCCGGGAAATACGAGTACAAACTCTTAGTGGACGGGCAGTGGCGGCTGGATTCTGGAAACAACCAAACCGTTCCCAACGGTTTCGGAACCGAAAACAATGTCCTCACCACACTTGAGAAGCAGGCAAACCATCTATTTGAAAACACTTGAACTGAGGGCTTGCAGGTCTGCAACGTTAGGGTTAAATAAAAGGCGGTTGAAGGCTCTACCTCATTAACCGCTTTTCATTTTTTATAGGAGACTTGCATAGATACAGGCAAAATTGGATCGATAGTTTGCCAGTCAAAAGCCTGCTATGGAATTTGGAGGTGAAAATGATTGAGCCCTCTGAGGAACAAAAAATATTACTGGACAACCTGAAACGGGCTGTCAAAGAAAAAATTGCCCCGGTTGCGGCTGAAACCGATCGAAAAGGCACGTTTAACTGGGATATTGCATCTTTATTTTGGGACCTCGGGCTTTTTCAGATCACGCTTCCAGAGGAGTACGATGGTTGGCCTCAAACACCCTGCCATACTCTCTGCCTTTGCATTGA
>JAUUWD010000019.1 GCA_030589225.1 Desulfobacteraceae bacterium
CTTCCTGCTTACAGTAGGTCTCCATCACCTGTACCTGATAACCCTGTCCTTTATAACCACTGTATGTTGCGTCAGGATCTGAAGGGTTCTGAAGAGAGTCAGAAGGAATTTCTTTTGGCTTTTTCACTTCAACCGGATTCTTATCATCTGATACATTGACATTGCATTGTTCATTCAAAACGCGCTCAAGCAGTTTGTAACTATGCATAGCCTTGACTTCGGGATGATCTTTGAACTGCTGAACCAGATCAAAAAGATCAGCGCTAACTGAGGCAAGAGTTTTGGCCGATTCTGAAGGCTTCACCATAGAAAAGCATTGCAGGGATTTTTCGGAAAGGTATTTCTCAATGATTCCTTTATCTACAGTATCAAATAGCTCTTTGTGCCCTCGCTTTAAGTTGACCAGGAAGAAAAAAAGGAGACATGCGAAGAATACTTAACTTAGCCTCTCCTTTTGTGTTATTTAGTATCAAAGTCAAAGAGGAATTGAAAATTGAAGGATAGAAAAGAAAGCGGAGAAGGGACAGGCAAAAGAGAAAATGCGTTATGCGAACCAATTTGACCCATCCAAGTTGATCCGGGTCGCTTTATGCCCGATGGTGAACGGTATAATTCCATTAAATAATCAAAGAGTTAACGACTTCAAGGACTTAGCCCCATTGAACGGCATAAAATTTGCGTATGACCTGTGTGCTGAGGAGAATTTAAACCGGGAGATGATATTTACAACCGCTATTGGTTATTAGCGATGTCAGTTGTCCGTTGAAATAAGAGGAAAACCACATGATTCCAGAGAACTATCATTCCACTCTTTATATTCTTTTACTTGCAAGTCCTCAAAAATTCCGGGCTATGTTAGAAAAATCCCCCCTGGCCCAGACCTGGCCTTGATACGTTGCGAGAGTGGCTGATCGAACATAACTGATTAATTATATTACGACATATGACCGAGGCAGATTGAAGTTCTACTGAATACTGATTTGAGGCTATGTAATTATGAAAAGTAAGAAATCGGATGTGCCCTACAGTGGTACACCAGTTAATCTATTTGCGGATGCTGAACGTAGCGCTATACTAAAAGAAATAGCATTTAACATTCCGGATGTAATTTTGAAGGAACGACAGTTATGCGACCTCGAACTCCTGGCGACTGGAGCATTTTCACCTCTCGAAGGCTTTATGACCCGGGCTGATTATGAGTCTGTTCTTGACCGAATGCGCCTTCAGAGTGATCTCCTTTGGCCTGTCCCGATCTGTCTGGATATCTCTGATACCCAGGCTAAAATACTTGAAGCGGGCCAGTCTGTGGCGCTCAGGGATGCGGAAGGTTTTCTTCTTGCTGTTCTGCATATTGAGGATATCTGGGCTGTTGAAAAGGAAAAAGAGGCATCACAGCTCTTTGACACCCTGGATCGAAACCATCCTGGCGTTCTGTATCTCTTTGAAAACGGCAGTGACTGCTATCTGGGGGGGGAAATCGAGGTTTTGAGTTTGCCTCTTCACTCTGATTTCAAGCAGCTTCGGTTGGCACCAGAAGAAATTAAAGCCACTTTCAAGAGGCTCAGTTGGCAACGGATAGTGGGATTTCAGACAAGCAACCCGATTCACCGGCCCCAGTTGGAGATAGCCATCTCTGCCATGCGGCAGGCCAAAGCCAACCTGCTCCTTCTCCCCATTGCCGGTATGACAAAGCCGGGGGATTTCGACCACTATACCCGCGTCAGGTGCTATCGCGCGGTAACCCACCGCTTGCCGCCGGATTCTTTTATCATAAACCTCTTACCCCTTGCCATGCGTATGGCAGGTCCAAGGGAGGCTATTTTACATTCTATCATCGCGAAAAACTATGGGTGCACTCATTTTGTTGTAGGACGAGACCATGCAAGCCCCGGCTCGGATAGTCACGGAGAGCCCTTTTATGAAAGTGACGCAGCCTGCAAACTCACTGAAAAATTTAGCGAAGAACTGGATCTGAGCATTGTTCGTTTTGAGGAAATGGTCTATCTGCCTTTTGAGGATGAATACCGGTCGATAGATAAGGTGCCGGATGGGATGCAGACCATCTCTCTTTCCGGGTCTGATATTAGGGAGCGAATACGTACAGGCCGGCGGATCCCCGAATGGGCCACCTTTCCGGAAGTCACTGATGAACTTCTCCAGGCCTATCCGCCGCCTCGAAAGCAGGGGCTTACGGTTTTTCTGACCGGGCTTTCAGGTTCCGGGAAATCCACCATTGCCAAGGTGCTCCTGTCTCGATTCCTTGAAATAGGGGATCGCCCGGTCACTCTATTAGATGGAGACATTGTCCGTCAAAACCTGTCCAGGGAGTTGGGGTTTTCCAAAGAGCACCGAGACATCAACGTTAGCCGCATTGGCTATGTGGCAAGCGAGATTACAAAGAACAGAGGTGTTGCGATTTGCGCGCCCATTGCTCCTTATGAAGCCACAAGGGCGGGGATAAGGTCCACCATAGAAGCTTACGGAGGATTCATCGAAGTTCATGTGTCCACGCCCATTGAGGAGTGTGAAAAACGAGATAGGAAAGGGATGTACGCCAAGGCCAGGGCAGGACTTATTAAGGGGTTCACAGGCGTGGATGATCCATACGAGGTTCCCGTTTCCCCTGAGGTGCGCATCGACACCACGGATCTCACTCCGGACGAGGCAGCCCAGGAGGTCCTTCTGTTCTTGGGGCAGAAAGGATATATATAGTGCCTGAACGAAAACCCCGGTCAGGCACGATTTTGGATTTTAGATTGCGGATTTTGGCCTGCCCTCTCCGTCCCGAGACCGGGACGGGATCGGGAGGCGCGACTTATTAGGTTCGAACCTGGCGACCCGATATTTAGTTCATTGAATGATCCGTTTTTGATGCCCCGGATAACCAGGCCTGGGCCAGGGAGTCAAAAAAGAAAACAATCTCAGTGCGTTGAAAATTTCCGGGTAAAACCGGAAAACCATATTTCGAGGTTTTCGTTCAGACACTATTTAGGGTAACCACACAAAAAATTATACCTGGAGGGTAAAAAGAATGCTTCATGCAGTAATACTGGCAGGAGGAAGCGGAACACGGTTTTGGCCTCTCAGTCGCGAGAAGATGCCAAAACAGTTGCTCCACATACTCGGGGATCGAAGTATGCTCGCCATGACCCTGGATCGGGCATGTGCCCTGGTACCTGAAGAACGGATTTGGATCGTTACCACGCGTTCTCAGGCAAGCGAGATAAAACAGGAACTCCACACACTCCATTTAGAAAAGCTCCAGGTAATCGAGGAGCCGGCCGGCCGAAATACGGCTGCAGCTATTGGTCTTGCTGCTGTACGAATCCATCAAAATGATCCCAAAGGTGTCCTGGCGGTTTTACCTGCTGACCACCATATTGAGGAGAAGGATCGCTTCCTTGAACTGTTGCACGCTGGTAAAAGGGTGGCTGAAACGGGATGGCTGGTGACCCTGGGTATCAGCCCAACAAGGCCGGAGACAGGATATGGATACATTTGGAAGGGTAGCCGTATAGACTCATTAGATCTAAGCAACCTCGAATTTGATGTCTTTAAAGTCTCCCGATTTACTGAAAAACCAGATCAGGAGACGGCGGAGGAATATTTACGCTCCGGAGACTTCTTTTGGAACAGCGGGATTTTCCTGTGGCGAGCAGATCAATTCATGGATGAGATGAAAAGATCCCTTCCTGAGCATTACAGGGGCTTGATGGAGATTGGTTCCCTTGGTGATTTTTCCTCAAATCCGGATCGGGTGGAGGAGATCTACGAGGGGCTAACAGCCGTTTCAGTGGACTACGGGATAATGGAACATTCGGACAAAGTGGCTATGATCCCCGCCAGCGTTGGATGGAGCGATGTGGGGAGTTGGGCGGCCTTGAGGGAAATTAGTGAGAAGGACCTGAACGGTAATGTGGTAAAGGGGAATGTTCTGGCTGTGGATAGTCGAAATTCCCTGCTTTATGGTCAGGATCGTCTGGTTGCTGCCCTGGGGTTGGAAGGATTGGTTGTTGTAGACACTCCAGATGCAGTTTTGGTATGTCGCGAAGATATGAGCCAGGACGTGCGGAAGATTGTAAAGCAATTGCTCGATGAAGGAAGAGATGAGGCCCTGGTGCATAGGGAAGTGCTCAAGCCATGGGGTGCATATAAGATGCTGGATCGTGGGGAAGCATACCAACTGGGTTGGCTGGATGTGTTGCCGGGGGAACAGTTAAGTTTGAAAAACCATATACACAGGTCTGCTCACTGGATTGTCGTGGCTGGTACAGCTACGGTGACGTTTAATGACAGGGTTGTAGATGTGTTCTGCGGAGAGCATATACGTGTCCCTGAAGGGAGCCTGCATCGAGTTGAAAATAAGGGGAGTGAAAAACTCCGAATGATTGAAATACAAACGATGTCAGTTGTTAGTTGATCGTTGTCAATATATTGAAACTTGACATAACTTCTACAATACAAAAACGGAGCTTATTATGAGAATTGTACTTATTGGAACTGGATATGTGGGCCTGGTGTCCGGGGCCTGTTTGGCGGAGTTTGGCCATCATGTTGTGTGCGTAGATAAGGATCAGGACAAGATCGCTTCTCTGAAACAGAGGATTGTTCCAATATACGAACCCGGATTGAACGATATGGTCGAGAGAAATGTCTCACAAAGCAGGCTTTTTTTCACTACGCATCTTGAAGAGGCGGTTGGGGAGGCCGACGCCGTTTTTATCGCTGTAGGAACACCATCGTCAAGAAGAGGAGACGGTTACGCAGATCTCACTTATGTTTATGAGGCGGCCAGGGAACTGGCTCCCTTTCTGAAGGCCTATACTGTAGTGGTAGATAAGAGTACGGTCCCGGTCGGGACAGCACGTCAGGTGAAGCGGCTGATAAAAGAGGCGAATCCGGATGCAGATTTTGACGTGGCCTCGAACCCTGAGTTTCTCCGTGAAGGGGCTGCTATTAGTGATTTTATGCGTCCTGACCGCGTTGTGATTGGCGTGGACAGTGACCGTGCTGCGGATGTTCTCAAAAGGGTTTACCAGCCGCTTTATCTGATTGAAACACCCATGGTGATTACAGGGCTCGAAACAGCAGAGCTAATCAAATACGCAGCTAACGCCTTTCTGGCCACCAAGATAAGTTTCATCAATGAGATGGCAAACCTTTGTGAGGCAGTGGGAGGAGATGTGGTGGGGCTGGCCAAAGGTATTGGGTTAGACGGTCGAATCGGGAAGAAATTCCTGCATCCCGGGCCGGGATATGGTGGTTCGTGCTTTCCTAAGGATACCCTTGCATTGATCCGGGTTGCACAGGAGCATGGCTCTCCCTCTCGAATTGTGGAAACAGTAGTAGAGGTGAACGCGGCCCAAAAGGCCAGGATGATCTGGAAGATTCGTAATGCGCTGGGCGGAAGCGAAGCAGGTAAGACAATTGCCGTGCTGGGGCTTACGTTTAAACCTGAAACTGACGATATGAGGGAGTCGCCTTCATTGACGGTATTGCCAGCCCTCGTTGAGAAAGGAGCGATTGTTAGGGCCCATGACCCTCAGGGGATGTCTGCTGCCGAAAAATTAATGCCTGAATTACAATACTTTGATGATCCGTACGAAACTTGTATAGATGCAAGCGGGGTTGTTCTTATGACTGAGTGGAACCAGTATCGAGCTCTCGATTTGAAGAGAATCAAAGATTTGATGAAAGATCCCATTTTCATTGACTTGCGGAACGTCTATGATCCGAAAACCATGTCTGAGCTTGGTTTTTCTTATACGTGTGTGGGGAGAGCGAACGGATCGTAAAGGCTTGAGGCTGAAGGCCAGTTGCCGGTTCAGGGTTTGAAATGATGTTTCAGCTTGGTAAGGCGAACAATAATGAAACATGAAAAAAAGACAGAAAAACAACTCACTGATGAACTGGAAGCCCTGCGCCAACGGGTAACCGAGTTGGAGGTATTGGAAGTAGAAAGGAATCGGACAGAGGAGGCCTTGAGGAAGGCAAATACTTTTCTCAAGAATATATTGGACAGCTCATCTTCCATTTCCATTCTCTCTACTGATCTTGAAGGCAATGTGCTGTTCTGGAATACGGGTGCAGAAAACATATTTGGATATAAGGCTGATGAAATGGTCGGCCGGCAAAAAATAGATATTCTATATTCTGATGATGAAACAAACAAGGTAACAAAGGAACTCAGTGCATCATTGTTGAAGGATGGGGAGGGAAAAAGTTGCGAAATTAAAGAAAGAACAAAAAATGGGCGCGAACTTTGCATACACCTGACATTAAGCCCCAGGTTCGATGAGAATGGTGAAATTGTGGGAATCCTGGGGATTGGTGAAGATATCACTGAACGCGTGCAGGCGGAAGAAGCGCTCAAAACCAGCCAGGAAAAACTCTATCAGGCACAGAAGATGGACACTCTTGGGACCTTAGTTGCTGGTATGGCCCATGAGATCAACAATCCCATCAACCTGATTATGTATAATATTTCTCTTTTTCAGAAGGTCTGGCATGATTGCTTACCTGTTCTGAACCAATATGGAGGCAAAGAACCCGGTAGAAAGTACGGTGGCTTGACCTATGATTTTTTAGAAGAAAATTCAGACCGGCTGCTTTCCGATATGGATATGGCTGCAAATCGGGTGGCCAAGATTGTAAGCGACCTTAAGAACTTTGCCAGGCAATCAAATGTTGTCGATAAGAGTTCCATGCAGATTAATACGGCAGTGGAAAATGCTTTGCGACTGGCTCAAACCAGCCTTCGGAAGTCAGGAGTTGAACTGGAAGTTGATCTTGCCAGTGATCTTCCTTCGCTGAAAGGGAATCTCCAGAATATTGAACAGATAATTTTGAATTTAGTCATAAACGCTGTCCAGGCGATAGATCACGACCAGGGAGTGGTCAGGATTGCCACCGGATTTCAGAATAAGGATAGACGAATATTCGTTTCAATAACGGACAATGGCTGTGGTGTTGCCCCGGACATCTCTGATAAGCTTTTTGATCCATTTGTTACTGATAAACAGGCTGAAGGAGGCACGGGACTTGGCCTTTCTGTAACATACAGCTTGGTCAATGCTCATGACGGAGAGATTGTTTTCCAGAGCCAAAAGGGAAAGGGAACAACCTTTACCGTGTTTTTTCCTACCGTTGTTAAAGAAGCAACAGGCAGGATTCTTGTTGTGGACGATGATAAATCGATTCGGGATATGCTGACAAAAGCACTTGCCGAGGCAGGGCCTTACCTGGTGGAGGAGGCGTCCAATGGAATAGAGGCCTGCATCAAGCTCGGGACATATCGCCCGGACCTTCTCATTTTAGATATGTTTATGCCCGAGATGGATGGCCTCGAGGTCTGTCGCACAATAAAGTCGGAAACTGAGTTTTCCGATATGAATGTGATTATTACCACCGGATTTCCAGATCACCAGAAATTGAAAGAAGTTGCAGCATTGGGTTTTGACAGGATACATTACAAGCCTTTTAATTTACCGGATTTTCTTAAGGCAGTCAGCAATATTTTCAGCCAGGGTTTACCCTAACGTTGCATAAAATCTGTCGACAAAAACCGTTTCACTCTAACGCATTTTTGTTCGAAGTTTTATGCAACGTTAGGGTTAAGACTCTTGGAAGGCTATTTAACTATGGAATCTATTCCCGACAATCATACCCCGATCCTTGTTGTTGATGACGACGTAGGTCTCCTTTCGAGTATCAAGGCCACCCTTGTCAGTTCGGGCATTCCTGAGCCAGTCCTTGTTTCTGATAGCAGGCGTGTCATGGACTTGGTCAGGGAGCACCGTTTTATGTTAGTTTTTTTGGACCTTGTCATGCCTCACATAAATGGTATGGAGGTCCTTCAACAAATAAAGAAGGAGTTTCCGGAAATAGAATGTGTGATTGTGACAGCCACTGACGATGTCTCCTCCGCAGTTCAGGCCATGAAATATGGCGCATATGATTATCTCGTCAAACCACTCAACAGTGAAAAGCTTATTATAGTCATCAATCGTGCCCTTGAGAGATATAACTTGCGACAAGGCCTGGCGCTTTTTGAAAAAAAGCAATCATTTTCAGACCTAAAAAACCCCCAGGCTTTTACTGATATGATAGCAGAAGATGAGTCAATGGCATTAGTATTTCATCAGGCTGAGTCTGTTGCTCCCACCGATTACAGTGTTGTCATTTCTGGGGAATCCGGGACCGGCAAGGAGATGCTGGCTCGTATAATACATGATTTGAGTAATCGTTCAAATGGTCCTTTTTTTGCAGTAAATATGGGCGCTTTTAGCAGAACGCTTTTTGAAGATGAATTCTTTGGCCATACCAAAGGGGCCTATACAGGTGCTGTGAGCGAAAAAAAAGGCTTCTTTGAGGCTGCGCGGGGTGGCACGCTTTTTCTGGATGAGATAACTGAACTTGAACCATCGCTGCAAGGTAAACTCTTGAGAGTCCTGCAGGAGAGTGAGCTATACCGTCTGGGGAGCACAAGGCTTGAGAATGTTGACGTTCGAATTGTGGCAGCCACAAACCGTGACATTAACGGGGAAATTGAAGACGGGCGTTTTAGGGCTGACTTGTTTTATCGGCTAAATATGTGCCATATAAAGGTGCCACCGCTCAGTGAACGAAAAAAAGATATCTTGCCGCTGGCCCGCCATTTTTTAAAGATACACGCATTGAAAAATGAGAAGGAAATTGATTCATTGAGTCAGGATTTGGCTGGCCGTTTATTAGAATATCCCTTCCCGGGTAATGTTCGCGAACTGGAAAATATCATGGCAGCCGCAATACTCCTGGAAAAGGGGAAGGCCCTGACTTTATCTTCAGTTAGTGCCCTGTTAGCTAATTCAGAACCAGGCCAGGGATGTAATCAGGAACTCATTACCCTGTCAGAGCTGGAAAAGTTGCATATTCAGAAGGTGCTTGAGGCAATGAATGGAAATCGAACACGGGCTGCAAAAATCCTGGGTATTGGCTTGAGAACGCTCCAGAGAAAAATAAAAATATTCGGTGCATTACCAACTGCGCCAATGTGACGCATGGTACGTCATTTTTGCGCACAAACGCTAACCTATTGAAATAGCGTATAGAAACTTAAGGAACTGTACAGAATGGTATGCCGTAATGACGCAGTATTCTAACCTCATATAGCTTCCCTTACACGCATGTTTTCCTTCCCGGATTGGCATTCTCTAACCATTTGTAATTATAAACTAAATTAGGCTGTCCAGCCATTGCAGCGATTTGGCACGGTTTATGCTGTTTTCTAATGCAGTGCAGACACTTTCCATACTGCCGAGAGTGTTATACGAACAAAGGTGCTAATGCGTGAAAACAAAAAGGCGAAAGACAATATCTCACAGTCATGTTTGTTTGACGCAATTAGGGATCAGGCCCAAGAGCCTGTCAGGGGGATTAGCCTTCTATATTAATTAGACACATATCGAACGAAAGGGCAAAACCGTCAAAAGACGGTGACGCAAAGCCACGGGTCTAAAGCCGGAAGGATATGATCGCCGGGCTACCGAAGGTTATTAAAAAAAACGCCTTTGAGTGTGTATGCTCAGAGGCGTTTTTTTTGTGGGGAATAGGTTTCTAAAAATGGGATCGCAAAAGAAAAGGAGAAATCAGATGATGAGCTTTAAGAAGTGCATCGGATGTTCTGTCATTGCACTGCTTTTCTGCTTTGTAACACCATGCCATGCCATGGATATAACCCTTGCCTGGGATGCTAACACCGAACCTAATCTGGCCGGGTATATGATTTATTATGATACCGATGGTAGTGGCGAACCATATGACGGCACAGGGGCAATGGAAGGTGGCTCGCCAATAGATGTGGGAAATGTAACGGAATTCACACTGAGTGACCTGTCAGATGGCGAAGTTCATTTTTTCGCTGTTACTGCCTATAATGATGAAGGGCTTGAAAGTGGTTATTCCAATGAGGTGGATGCCCTATCAATTAGCTTGTTCCAGGGTTCGAACCTAATCTCCTTATACAGACAACCTGGAGATACAGATATTGCATCGGTATTGAGCTCCATTTCCGGCAAATACACAAGTGTGTGGGCCTTTATAGATAATACTTGGAAGGCCTATGATCCAGTAAATCCCGGTTTCAGCGATTTGACGACCATGGAGGCTGGAAGGGGTTACTGGGTTGAGATGAATGAATCCGCAACAATGATTGTGGCTGGTTTGGTTCCATCGAATTCCACTGACCTTATAAATGGTTCGAATCTGGTGGGGTATAATTCGGCCAGTTCCCGGGATATAGCTGATGCTGTTGCATCAATTGAAGGGCAGTGTGTGTCTGTATGGGCCTTCATAGAAGGTAGTTGGAAGGTGTATGACCCTGCCAACCCTGGATTCAGCGATCTGACGACAATGGAGCCAGGTTATGGTTACTGGATTGATGTCTCAGAGGCATGTGTATGGAATGTGCCATAAGCTGAAACATGAGCTTAGGCGGTTTTCTTGGAATATTTTAGTTTGCAGTTACCCAGTTTCGATTGGGTGGAAATGATGCCAAAAGGAGGGATCAGATGATAAGGTTTAGGAAGTACTTATGGTACTTTACAATTTTATTTGTATTTTTCTTCTCCACTGTGGCTGAGAGCGCAATCCCTCTGCCTGCGAGGATTTACGGCACAGTAACGGTTGATGGGACAGTGCTAACCCAGGATACCGATGAAGGCTATACATTCGAGGTGACCCGGGAGGACGGAACCTCATATGTGCCTGCGGCCGAACTTACAGATGGGCTCAATTTTTATGATGGATATGGTATAAATGTGCCGCTTTATGACGCAGACGATCAACCAGAAGGAGCGAATCCGGGCGATACAGCCGTAATTCATGTTTACAAAGACGGTTCGGAATTGTCTGTTATGTCTCCTGTCAGTGGGCAATTTACAGTGGGAGAGGGTGGTTCTTTCAATCACATTAACCTTTCTGTTATTTCGTCCCAACCTGCACAGTACCAACTGACTGCTATTGTAGTCGGTGGTCATGGAACGGTCTCTCCCACAAGTGGTACCTATGATGAAGGGACTGTAGTAACGCTAACCGCTGATCCGGATACTGGCTATCGAGTCGAGGACTGGAGCGGAACTGACAACGACGGATCCAAAGTTAATACAAACACTGTAACAATGAATTCCAATAGGAGTGTTACAGTCCAATTCGAAGAGGTACCGGCGACACAGTACCAATTGACTGCCACAGTAACAGGTGGTCATGGTACTATTTCCCCCACAAGCGGGACCTATAGTGAAGGAACAGTGGTAACATTAACCGCTGCTCCGGATACTGGCTATCGTGTGGTGTCCTGGAGCGGAACAAATAATGATAGCTCCACTGCTACTACAAATACCGTAACAATGAATTCCAACAGGAGCGTCACGGTTCAATTTGAAGAGATTCCCGCCACGCAATACCAGTTAAGCGCGAGAGTAGCTGGTGGTCATGGTACTATTTCCCCCACAAGCGGCACTTATAATGAAGGAACTGTAGTAACAATAACT
>JAUUWD010000204.1 GCA_030589225.1 Desulfobacteraceae bacterium
GAGGGAGAAGGAAGAGTTCACGTATGCCTTTGACCGGGAACAACAGTTGGCAAAAGAAAGATTTGAAGACGCAAAGGCAAAGCTTGAAAGAGAAATTGAGTTCAAGAAGGAGCAGATGGAAAGAGAATTGGTGGAAAGAGAGAAAGCAGTTGCAGAAAGGGAGCAAGAATTGACCGAGTTACGGAACAAGGTTAACACGTTTCCCAAAGAAATGGAAGCAACTGTCAACAAAGCAGTCAAAGAGATGACAGAAAGGCTTAAAGGGGAAGCAGGAAGCCGGGAGGAATTGCTACGAAAGGAATTTGATGGTGAGCGGAACGTTCTGAACACCAGGATTGATTCTGCTGAGAAGACTGTAAAAGAACAGGGTGAGCAGAATGCCAAACTCTCACTGCAGATGGAAAAAGCGTATCAAAAGGTTCAGGATATTGCCGTCAAGGCCATCGAAGGTTCCTCAAACGCTAAATCATTGGCTAACCTTCAACAGCTTTTAAACGAGCAAATGAGGAAACAGCCGCAAGAGAAGTAACATCGATGAAAGGGGACAGTGGTATAAGGAAAGGCTATGCCGATTTTATCCATTGATAACTCAGGAAAAAGTTGCTAAATAGTGTTCATACAGATCTCGTTAAGTGGTTAAGTAGTTGAGTCGTTAAGTCGTTGTTATAATAGATCATATCTATGGTTTGCTTGGAAATTGGACATTCAGTGTTTGAAAAGCTATAACATCCGGAAATAATAGAATATATTTTCCCACTCAACCATTTAACCACTCAACTACTCAACGAGGTCTGTACTACAATGGATAGGGCAGGATATCCCCTCAGACGCAGGTAATACCCTCGGGCCTGTGGGAGAAATCAGGAATTGCACATCAGGGGAAAGAAGAAAGGAGCTTTTAGAAAAAATGATGAAGAAACTTGATGATTTATGTGTAAATACGATGCGGATGCTTTCAGTAGATGGTGTGGAAAAGGCAAATTCAGGGCACCCTGGTTTGCCCATGGGTGCTGCTGGCATGGCTTATGTTTTGTGGACCCGCTTTTTACGTCACAATCCCTTGCATCCAAAATGGTATGACAGGGACCGGTTTGTGCTCTCTGCCGGCCATGGTTCCATGCTCCTTTATAGCCTGCTTCATTTGACCGGGTATGATCTGTCTCTGGAGGAACTTATGAATTTTCGCCAGTGGGGAAGCAAGACGCCAGGTCATCCGGAATACGGTCTTGCTCCTGGCGTGGAGACCACTACCGGCCCCCTGGGCCAGGGATTTTCCAACGGGGTCGGGATGGCCATTGCAGAACGTTACCTGGCGGCCCACTTCAATCAACCAGGGCATGTGATTGTTGACCACTACACATACGTAATTGTGGGAGACGGTGATCTAATGGAGGGCATTTCTCACGAGGCCGCCTCTCTGGCTGGGCATTTGGGGCTCGGAAAACTGATTTGTCTTTACGACGACAACCACATCTCCATTGAAGGGAGCACAGACATTGCGTTTACTGAAAGCAGGACAGCACGCTTTGAGGCTTATGGCTGGCATGTACAGAAGGTGGATGATGGAAACGACCTGGAAGCAATAGAAACTGCCATTACTGAAGCCCAAAAGGAGACCGGGCGACCTTCATTCATCGCTGTGCGGACCCATATCGGTTATGGCAGTCCCAACAAACAGGATAAAGCCGTGGTGCACGGTGAACCCCTGGGTACAGAGGAGATCCGTTTGACCAAAGAAAATCTGGGGTGGCCCATTGAGCCTCCTTTTTTAATCCCGGATGAGGCATTTACTCACTTTCGCCAGGCGGTTGATAAGGGGGAGGCAATAGAGGCCCGGTGGCAGGAAGATTTTAGTTCCTATAAGGAAGCCAACCCTGACCTGGCCAGAGAATGGGATATATGGATGAATGGGAATTTGCCAGAGGGCTGGGACAGTGATATTCCGGATTTTCCTGCAGATAAGAAAGGGATGGCCACACGGGTTGCATCAGGAAGTGTGTTGAATGCCGTCGCACCACGTCTTCCCAATCTGCTGGGCGGGTCAGCTGACCTGGCTCCCTCAAACAAAACAGAAATCAAAGGCGAAAAGGATTTTCAGGCGGATATTTATGAAGGGCGGAACCTTCGGTTTGGCGTTCGGGAGCACGCAATGGGATCCATCTTAAACGGTATGGCACTCCACGACGGCCTGATGCCCTATGGGGGCACTTTTTTTGTTTTTTCTGACTACATGCGACCGGCCATCCGACTGGCAGCGCTAATGGACTTAAAGGTTATCTACGTCTTTACTCACGATAGCATCGGCCTGGGTGAAGATGGACCGACCCATCAGCCCATCGAACATTTGTCGTCTTTGAGGGCGATCCCAAATCTTACGGTAATACGACCGTGTGATGCCAATGAAACATCTGAAGCATGGCGGTACGCCTTAGAATCACAGAACGGACCGATTGCCTTGGCCCTATCGCGGCAAGGCCTTCCCACACTGGATCGCACCACTTTTGCCCCTGCATCAGAACTGTCCAGGGGGGCGTATATCCTTCATGATACCAAGGATGGAAAACCGGATGTCATTCTGATAGCCACCGGTTCCGAGGTCCCCATTGCCCTGGAGGCATATGAAAAGCTTGAGGCAAAAGGCGTAAAGGCACGCGTTGTGAGTATGCCGTCATGGGAGTTGTTCGACAAACAGCCTGAAGATTATCAATATCAGGTCCTGCCTTCCGAGATAAAGTCCCGGATAGCCATTGAAGCCGGGATCACACAGGGCTGGCACCGTTATGTGGGCAGCACAGGGGAGGTGATCGGTCTTGACAGTTTCGGAGCTTCCGCTCCGTATAAAGTCCTTTATGAAAAGTTCGGTATTACTGTAGATCGGGTGGTGGGAAAGGCACTGGCACTACTCAGCACCAAAGACGAATGAAGGGCAAAATTCTATGAGGCTGTCCGAGAATGGCTATTTTCCCCAATCTCTGCGTCAGGCTCAAATTATAATCCTCGAAATACTTAAATGTATTCCTGTGGTTATAATTTTCGCCTTCCTTGATCTTGTAAAAAATATCTCATTCTCAGACAGCCTCCTAGTCAAAGTCTCCCAGCGGTCTTACAAAAGTGAATTTTGCAGGCTTTACTACCAGGTACTGGAAGACTTCCTGCGTGTTGCCACCCAGGAGTGAGAAAGGCAGGGCCACAATAGCAAGGACGGTGCCCCCCACAGTTGCAACAATTCCCAGAGGCCTGACCAACACGATATCAACAGCCATCCTGATGCCTTTTTCCTCGTCATGTTGATCCTCTGCCAGGGCAGCAGACCCGAATGGGACAAGTCCCAGGCTCACGATCAATAATAAAACCATAAATTGCTTCGTTATTTTACACATTTACGTTTAACCCTATGTAATCATAAAGAGTTACTGACTTCTGCCATATTTTCTTCTAAACCCATCATCGAGTTCGCATCCACATTATCTATTGTATGCTCCTGTATAAAATTTTTCAACATAGATGTCTGTTTCGGCGTTAGTTCACCAAATTTTACACCGTGTCGCCTCATTGTAATGGGGCTGAAGGGAGATTTATTGGCAATCTGAAAATCAGAGATTGTCTTAAACTGTATTTTTTTCATATAAAGACCCTTGTAGGCCAACAGTATGTCCAGCTCAAATGCACTATCGGCATTACCTCCGCCCGCAATATAATTAAATGCGAGTCCTCCCATGCTGATATCCATAATTTGACCTAATTGCCTGCCCTGGTCCCTTAGCACTGCAAATGCGATGTCTTGCACCTGTAAGCGTCTATGTTTTCTTCTTTCAATTCGCCCTCTACTATCCATTTCTTTTACCTCTCTTTACAAAAGGAATCATACATACGATTACGAAGCAGTTTTACAATTATTCCTCCGGGAAAACCCTGTCTTTTTCAGAGAGCTTATATCCAAAGGCCAGTATAATCTTCCGCTTTGTTTCCATCCGGCAACTTTTCCCTTTCTCAACCCTGTCCATGGTCAAGGGAGAAACACCGGCTTTCCGAGCAAGCTCTGCCTTACTCATAAGACGCTCTTCTCTGATTTTTTTTACCAGGTTGTGGCCCAATTTATTCCCCTCAGTGTTTGATCATCACAATATATTTAAATCAAATTATAGGTAATTATACATATATAATATTATTTGTCAAGCACTTTTTTATAAATTAATTGTGATTTATATAATTTATATATATGTAGTATACTCAAGAACGATTGATACTATATGTTGTATTTTTTCTGGCACTTAGCCGTAGGCGAATATACAGGCAAGGGAGTAAACACGTAACTCAGGTTCAAAGTTCAATGGTTCACGCCTGCCCTCCCCGTCCCGAGACCGTGACGGGATCGGGAGGCGCGACTTGATATGCATTCTTGAAACGATCGCACTGAATTCTACGCCAGGAGTTTCTACGCAACGGGAGAGGAAAGCCAGGTCTGGGCCAGGGGTTCAAGGTTGATGGTTTCGTAAAAAGTCAAAATTTACAGGATTCTCCAATTCAGTATTCTGACAACAAGC
>JAUUWD010000262.1 GCA_030589225.1 Desulfobacteraceae bacterium
GGATTTACCACGGCGACTTCCGGGCAGGTCATTCTTGATGGCGAGGATATCGGCGGTTTGCCGCCTAATATGCGCGATACCAGGATGGTCTTTCAAAGCTATGCCCTTTTTCCCCATATGACGGTTGAGAAAAACATAGGCTTTGGTCTGAGACTTAAAAAATGGCCCAAAAAGAAAATTGACGGACGCGTAGAAGAGCTTCTTTCACTTGTCCACATGGAAGGCCTGGGAGGCCGAACCATAGAAAGGATAAGCGGAGGGCAGCAGCAGCGGGTAGCCCTGGCCAGGGCCCTGGCCCTTGAACCCAAGGTGCTTCTTCTGGATGAACCTCTTTCTAACCTGGATGCAAATCTGAGGGTGGCCATGCGAGAAGAGCTCAAAAATATTCAGGAACGGATCGGAATTACCACCATTTTCGTCACCCACGACCAGTATGAAGCCATGAGCATTTCAGACCGGGTCCTCGTGCTCCATGACGGGATAATTCAGCAGATCGGAACTCCTATGGAGATCTACGAGCAGCCTGCCAACGAGTTTATTGCCGGGTTTGTTGGGTATGTTAACTTTCTCGAGGGTACAGTCGATGCCATTGACGAAGAGACCCTTACATCTTCTGTTTCAACTGAGTATGGCAAGCTCGAGTTGGATCATTATCAAGAAAATATCAAGGTGGGGGATGAGGTGCTGCTTGTCATCAGGCCGGAAACCGTAACCCTTTCACCATCACACGGAAAGGAGAGGCAGAATACATTTCATGGCACTGTGGAAAGTCACATGTATGCCGGAAACCTCGCAAAATATACTGTGAAATTCGAGGATAGAGAGATGATTGTTGATCAGTACAATCCAAGGGATTCTGAACACTTCAAGAAGAAAGATAAGGTTAAAGTAACGATCCCTCGAAGTGTTCATGTATTGAAAAAGGAATCAGCCATCCCAAAACCCGCTAACGACTGATCTGTAAAACATTACACCGTTCACGGGGTCCCGGTTTCCCGCTGAAAGCGGGATTCAGAGTTCACCGAAAATCCGAATCCTGCCCCAGGGGGAATTCGTGAGTTCTGACTGGAGAAAGCATGCGAATAGAACGCCTACCCTTAATCCTTCCCCCATTTCTTCAGATAGTCACCAAAGACTTCCTCATCAGTAGGGATATCTTCTTCCACAGGAACTGATAGCCATGTATAATTGAGGAAATTCCTGTAATTAATGTTCTCACTGGTCATGTTGCCGGCCCAGGTTCCACAGCCCAGGCTTTCTGTCCATATCTGTCCATTATACCAGCTCCCAGTGTTAACAAGACAGTGAGGCATATTGCATTCTACTCTTCCCACTTTCGCCCTAATGGCAAGTGCCTCCATGCGATCCTCTCTCTTTGTGTGGATTGAAGCGGAATGACCTATGCCTGAGAAATCAAGGATCTTCTCCAAACGGTCAAGCATTTCATTGAAGTCATTCCATTTCCACACTGTCAAAACAAGTGACACCTTTTCACCAGAAAACCTGTCTTCAGGGCCAATCTTTTCACCGATAACCATCAGAAACTTTGTCCCTTCAGGTATGTCTATTCCGGCCACACCGGCAATATGGGCCACAGGCCTGCCGAAGATATCTCTATTTAAGGTTTTCCCGTCTGGCCACATCGCCTTTCTTAGTTTTTCCCTCTCTTCGCTGTTACACAGGTAACCACCTTCAGCCTTCAGTGCATCCATCATCTCATCGTAGACGCTTTCCTCAATAGCCACTGCGTTTTCTGATGAACAGGAGGTGGAATTATTAGCAGTCTTAGAGCGCATGATCTTGTTGGCTGCAGCAGCCAGAGCGGTTGTTTCATCCACAATCGATACAACATTCCCGGCTCCCACCGTGTGGGCAGGTGTACCGGCCTCATAAACAACCTTTATGAGCGCGTCTCCACCAGTGGCCATGGCAAAGTCGCATTTTCCCATGAGTTCGACTGTTTTTGCATGACTGGGGTTTTTGACACATTGAAACAGATCCACGGGCGCACCGACTTTCTCAAGGGCTTTTCTCGCGATTTCAACTGCAAGATAAGAGCATTGTTTTGTCCTCGGATGGGGTGAGCAAATCATGGCGTTTCTTGTCTTTAAAAGGCTCAGACCAATAGTACATACTGTCCCTTCGGGGTTGGTGCAGGGGACAACATTGGCGACCACTCCAAAGGGTTTGGCATATATTTTTAACCCTCTTTTTTTGTCTTCTCTGACCAGCCCACAGGTTTTCACCCCCCGGAAGTCCCACATGGTACCCCGAACCTTGTTTGATATCTTGCTTAGCTTGTCTTCGTAAACACCGATTTCGCCTTCATCCACCGCAAGCTTCGCCACGGCTTTGACGTTCTCTTCTTTCTGCCACTCCCAGCCCACAGCAGCAACCATCTCATCGACCTTTTCCTGAGGCCAGTATTCGACCTCTTCAAAAGCTTTTTGTGCCCTTTCGCACATTTCCTGGATGTTGTCTTCCATAATTCCTGTCAAACCTCCCTCTATTGAATAGATTTAAATTGTTTTATTTCAAATACGGCATTTGCACGCTAAACAGCGTGACCAAAACCTTTATTGCTTTATAGGAATAGTGTACCCCATCTCTCTGAATGCCTCTTTTGCCACGACAAAGAAATCCTCAATATCTTTGTAGGTAATTTGTCCAAGGTTGCATAACCTGAAAGTCTTAAGCCCGAACATCTTACCGGGATAAATAGTAAATCCCCGCTCATAGCAATAGTCATGGAGCTTTAAGAAATCGAATTTTCTATCTTCAGGCGCTTTGATTGTGACAACAAGATGCCCCTGAATACCTTTATCAATGACAGACTCCAGGCCTATTTCTTCTATTCCCTTGTGGATTGCCTCCCAGCATTTGGTTATGCGCTCCCATCGAGCCTGCTCTCCCTCTTCCCAGTATTCCTTAATAGCTTGCCTCAATGCATATATTGTCTGAACAGGTGGGGTAAAATGCATCTCACCGACTCTTTCAAAAAAGTCATATTGCATGTAGAGGTTACAGTAGTATGATCTTTTGGGATAATCTTTTGATTTTTCTATTTTCTCAATATTGCCAACAAGCCACGAAACCCCGGTCATACCGCCAAGGCCCTTTTGGGCTGAGGACATCAGGAAATCAATGTTTTCTTCCTCTATATTAATCGGGAGCAGGGCGTAGGTTGAGATTGTGTCAACTATTAGTATGCAGCCATTGTCATGTGCAATTTTCCCGATTTCCCTGATCGGGTTTAAAACCCCGGTACCGGTTTCATGGTGTACAGTCGCCACCACTGCGATGTCCCTGTCCTTTTCCAGTGTTTCTCTCACAACATCCAGGTCGGGCAAACCGGTTGTTGGAAATTCAAGGTTTACACAAGAGATGTGATATGAATCGGCAATCTCTGCCATTCTTGCAGAATAGGCCCCATTGTTTACAATGCATATCTTTTTGTTTTTGGGCACGAGTGAGGTGATACAGACATCCTGAATAATAGTTCCCGACCCGGTAAAGATAACGGCCGTATATTTCGTTGGATCGCCGTGAACAACTTTGACCAGGTCCTTCCTGATTTCATCCATTATGTCCACAAACTCTTGTTCTCGGGGACAAATATCCGGAACCACCTGGGCGTACTTCACAGTATCGGAGGTAGTAGCCGGGCGGCAACGCGACTTCCTCCAAGATGCGCTCGCGCGCCTCGGCCACGAGGCCGGCGATGTCACGCCCGCGGGCGTTGCACTGCACGATCAGGCGACGCTTGCTCCACTCGCGGTTGATCGTCGAAGGTCCCTCGACGATCTCAATGTCGGCCA
>JAUUWD010000306.1 GCA_030589225.1 Desulfobacteraceae bacterium
ACAAGCTGAGAAAGGCAGAGCAGTCACTGAAAGCAGCGACCAGGAAACAGGAACAGACCAGACTGGCCGAAAAGATAGCTGAGATCCACCATAAAATAGACAGCCTTGAACAGCAGTTTCCGCGCCACGAAGCTGAAAAAATTTTCTCAGGCCTCGGTTTCAAAGAAACGGAATTTGACCGTCCCATCTCTTCCCTGAGCGGTGGCTGGAAAATGAGGGCTGCCCTGGCCAGCCTGCTATACCAGAAACCTGATTTACTCCTCCTGGATGAGCCAACCAACAACCTTGATATCCCATCCATTCGATGGTTAGAACAATTTTTACTCGATTTCAGGGGTGCCATGATCCTTGTGTCCCATGACAGGGACTTTCTCAACCGGCAAATCCATCGCATTGTCAGCTTCGAACCGGAAGGGATGATATTTTACAGCGGGAACTATGATTTCTATCTGAAAGCGCGTGAGGAAAGGATAAAATCCCTGGAGGCAACAGCTCGAAAGCAGGAGCAGAAAATCAAAGAGGCCCAAAAATTCATAGAAAGATTTCGTGCCAAGGCATCCAAGGCAAGGCAAGCGCAGAGCAAGATCAAATTGGCGAAAAAGATACGGTTGGTTGAAACGCACCGCAAAGAAAAAACCGTTCATTTCTCTTTCCCTGACGTGTCTCGAAGTGGAAGAGACGTATTGTCAATCAAAGGAGTGTCAAAAGGGTTCGATGAAAGGACCTTATATGAGCGACTCACCCGGACTGTCCTGAGAGGAGAAAGAATAGCGGTTATCGGGCCGAATGGATGCGGCAAAACTACCTTGCTCAGAATGGTGGCCGGAGAAATTAAACCCGATGAGGGCACAATCGGGCTGGGGCACGGGGTTCGCATAGGTTATTTTGCTCAGCATCACTCGGAAATGCTCGACCCACAAAAAACAGTTATCCAGGAAGTCTACCAGGTTGTTCCCCATGCGACCATAGGTTTTGTCAGAGGTGCTTGCAGTGCCTTTCTTTTTTCAGGAAATGATGTTGACAAGGCAATCGGTATTCTTTCGGGTGGTGAAAGGGCGCGTGTTGCGCTTGCAAAGCTCCTTGTCAAGCCTGGAAATTTCATGGTGATGGATGAGCCTACCAACCACCTGGATATCTCATCTTCCGAGACACTGATTGATGCACTTAAAGACTACAATGGGACACTGTTGTTCGTTTCCCACAACCAGTCCTTCATCAACAGATTGGCCACAAAGATATGGGACATTAGAGAAGGGGGAATTGTAGAATACCCAGGCAATCTTGACGAATACTATGATCACCTCACGCGAATGGAAAGGGAATTGGAACATGACTTAGTTCAAGAGGGGTTGCATGATGAAAATCAGGTTCAGAGCTCCCCGAATACAAGAAAGAACCGGAAGGAGCAAAAAAGGAAAAGAGCAGAAAAGCGCAGGTTGATCCATAACACACTAAAACCCATTTTGGCTGAACTGGAACAACTGGAAGAGATGATTGCTGAACTTGAATTACGAGAAAAAGACCTGGGCAAGAGGCTTGCCGACCCGAAAGTTTTTAAGGATACGAAAAAGAGCGTACCCTTGATCAATGAATATAATGATATCAAGAAAAAACTGGAGTCGTCGCTTCTAAAATGGGAGCATTGTCAGGGTCAGTTGGAAGCGGCCAGAAGAGACCTGGGAAGTAAAAAGACCACACACACTCCTGGTTCACCAGGGCGGGGAATCCCCTCCCGCTAACGCGGGATTAGGGCATTATGCTTTATTTGGTTCGCTCGCCAACACCTGATCAAGCTTCAGGGAATGCACTCCCTCTGCATTTTCAACAACCGCGTTACACACGCTACTGGTCGCTTCTTTGAGCCTTCGGATCAGGGACCTCATAAGTGCCCTGAGTTGTGGCGACAGTGTGCCATAATCCTTGACCAATAGTTCAGAGTCCAACACGCCCAACCATACAGGACCATCTGCTGCCACAACCGATGCGCTCCTTAGCTCTTGACCGGTTTCCAGTAAGACCATTTCTCCAAAGATATCCCCTTCACCGAGGGTATCAAGGGTCACAACTCCCTTGCGTGTCCTTTTCCTTACCTTTGCGCTCCCTTTCAGAATCACATAGACCCAGTCGCCCTTGCTCCCCTCTTCGATAATAACCGCCTTATCCGGGTAAGTCTCTTCACTCGCTACATACCCGTATACCAACCCATCAATGGTCATATTCTGTGGCCTCCTTTAAGTAGGCATAAGGAAAAACCCAAGGTTCTTCCTTGCCCCGTCCGCTAATTCATCAAAAATCATTCCCAGGAAAATTTTTCCGGGGGTCCGATCCTCTATAACTGTAACAATTTTGGCTGTGAAATCAATCTCTTTACCGTTCGGGAGCACCGTTTCCAGGTAGAATTTAGTCCCGGACTTATGTGAAAACTTTTTCGTGTTTTTTGTCCTGACTTCCAGCCCCATTCCGCTTAGGCTAATGTCCTTTATCAGGCCCTCTAAATGAGCCTTTGAAGATGAATCAACTGGTCGATAAACACAATTCAGGATTACTCCCTTGCGGTAAAAGTGCCGCCGAGCGGGAACCGGTTCCGCCTGTGCCGCCCTTCTATCCTCTTCTCCTTGGTCAGTCAGCTGGGCGGTGAGGTTGTTCATGCGAATAAGGCGTTTCAATGTCTGGTTGGCTATGTACTTGATAATATAAGGCATCTGCTCATACTCATCTGCAAGGCCCGCAGGATGCCATGCCTCCATTTCTGAATCCTCGAGTGCCCTTGCAGAGGAAAACCGTGCCTCGAGGGCCCTGTCCAAAAAATTCATCTCCCCGATGACGCCACCTGGGCCCAGAGTGTCTATATCAATCTCTTTGTCCCCTGATTCATTGAAGATCTGTACTTTACCTTTGATGACCTTATAGATTGAGATACCGTAGTCGCCTTGTTTTACGATAAGATCACCCTTTTTGTAGTGAAGAAGTTTGACTGGGGGAATCTTTTCTTTATCATTCATAGAATTCATAGTCTGTTGCTCTTTCCTGTCCTTGCTTATTAGGTAACAAATACTTATTATAGAAAATAGTAACTCAGGTTCAAAGTTCAATGGTTCACGGTTCAAGGTTTCCCAATGAAAGCTGGATGTAGCCTACGGCGGGGTCTCATTTTTCATTTTTTATATCTCTTCATCAAAGAAATATAAAATATGATGTGAAATACAATAAAACCAATACCTGATTGCAAATACCCAACCCGGCGAAGCCGGAACCAAATTGAATATTGACGATTTGTGGT
>JAUUWD010000270.1 GCA_030589225.1 Desulfobacteraceae bacterium
TACACACCTCGCTGACAGCTTTTATTTTTATTTTTACCGGAGGACCGGTATGCCTTAGTGTGTGACGACGCAAATATTTTAGGATCAAAAAAGCGGAGCACATGCTCCGCTTTTTTTTTAATAACATTGATAATCTCGAAAAGTCAAAAAATTCCTTCTCCCTTAATGAGATAAGATTGGGAAACATGTCAACTAACCGTATCATTTCATCAAACAAACGGATTGGACTTAATGAAAGGCTGGGCCTGATCAGTCTTATTGACGAGGGGATGCGGTTGGGTTCTGCCGGGTGTCCTATTATTGCAGACCTTTTTAATGACCTTTGGGATCTTGTGAATGCTACCGTATCCGGGAGCAAGATCAATACCCTGAAACCTGAAGAATCCAAGAACGGTTTCAGGGTATTTGAAATTAAGTCTGAAACAGGGGAAAACCTCGGTAGTCTCAATATGTTATACCTTAAGAAACCCATCCCCTGCTATTACCTGGTCTATGTTGAGGTGGCAGCACCCTTCAGGAGAAAAGGCCTGGGCAATCGCATACTGGAGTTTTTTAGAGACATTTTAGTCAAAAAATCCGCGGTGGGGATTCTGGATAACATCATTCCGGAAGATGATTCGAGCTACAGTATTTATTTCAAGCAGGGCTGGGAACCCGTTGAAGCGATTATTGGTGACGGCATCATGGATCCGGGCGACAATTACATGATCTACCTTCCACCCAGATTTCAAGGCAAAGACCTAAGCGGGTCTGTTCTGAAGCTGGTGTACCACTTGAAAAGAAAGCGCTCTGCAATTGATATGAGGGACAACCAGGTGATGGTCCAACGAACCATTGCAGAATTCAAAGGCCTCCACTTGGCGCTACTCACCTACTTTGAGTCGGAAATCCGTATAAAAGAGCCCGCGCCGTTTATGCGGTTTATGTTCACTCGTTTCGTCACCAAACTCATTGCGTTCAGGCGCCGCATAGGAGATCTGATAGGTTATACGGGCGGGGATTCCCTGGAACAGATCGTGCTGGCTCCTGAGATCGCAGCATTGCCGGTACAATCCTATTCTCCTGACGAGTTGGCCAGCAAGCCATCTTTCGTGAGCGGAGACAGGGAATTATATTTGTGTCTTCCCAGGACAATAAAAACCCATCCCGCCCGCAGCATTGAATCGCTGCCCAATTACAACAGACCAAGCTTTGTCAACTGGTTGAAGGAAAGAGGAATCGCTGCGAAAGACACCCTGACCATAGGTGATCTCATGGACCTGGGCTTTGATCCAACGCGTCTCAAGGAAATCACCATAAACCATGAGGATTTCATATTCGAAAGAATCCAGGCAAGACAACTTCCTGCCCTGGAGAAAAAGAAAGAAATACTGGAGCGCCTGACATCAGAGGTACGCGGCATAAAAGCCAGGTAGGCTCAGTTGAGAGCCAATCCTCCACTGCTGGCGATTAAGGACAGGGGCAATGCCTATGTGCTGCGCCGCAAGGTGGCCGGCATTCACTGGGAAGAAGCTGCTGAGCAGCTCCAGGGCTCTCCCCACTTGAAAAACCTGAACGCTTCTATGAAAATTGACAGGCTGGTTATTGCCACTGTTCGGGAGACTAATGAGAAAATTGCTGAGCACCTGGGAGTGGAAAAAGAAACGCTAACTAACCTGTTGGCCATTTTTGTTTCATGGGATCTAAAGAAAAATCAGCCCAAATTGATGGTTGATTTCTCAGGCACGTTCCTGGAATCAGTATGGGTGGCGTAGAAAGGTGAGTCCTGAAGTAGTCAATCTTCAATCGAAAATCGTCAATTTGTTTGAACCCAAAACGTTATTTCACCCGGTATTTATTTGAGATAGGAAGCCTTCTGTCTTTCCCCAGGCCTCGTGGAGTTATCTTGATCCCTGGAGGGGATTGCCTGCGCTTATACTCATTTCTGTTCACTAAACGTATTACCTCTTTTACTATCTCTTCCTCAAACCCCATGCTAAGGATTTCCTCCAGGCTTTTGTCCTCCTCTACATAGGCCTGAAGGATGGGATCCAGAATGGAATAAGGGGGAAGTGAATCGGTATCCTTTTGTTCGGGTCTCAGTTCGGCAGACGGAGGTTTGATAAGCACCCTTCGGGGAATAACTTCTGTTTCTTCTATGCTGTTTCGATATCTGGCCAATTCGTAAACCAAGGTTTTGGGCACATCCTTGATAACGCCAAGTCCGCCGGCCATGTCTCCATAAAGGGTGCAGTAGCCTACACTACTCTCGCTTTTATTTCCTGTTGTCAGAACTAACCAGCCAAATTTATTGGACAGCGCCATGAGGATATTGGCCCTTATCCTGGCCTGGAGGTTCTCCTCTGTTACATCAGGAGTTAATCCCTGGAACTCGGAAGATAGCATCCTCTCATAGGCCTTAATAGCATCGACGATGGGGATGGACTTAAATTTGATCTTGAAATTGGAGGCAAGGTTTTCCGCATCTTCCTGGCTTTCCGAAGATGTGTAAGGGGAAGGCATAGCCACTCCGATGACATTTTCTCTTCCCAGGGCATCAGCAGCAATGGCTGCTACCAGCGACGAATCTATGCCTCCACTCAGGCCGAGGGCTACCTTTTTGAAACCGTTTTTTTTCACATAATCAGAAACCCCTAATACAAGAGCGCGGTAGACCTCTTCAAGCCGCGAAACATCTTCTATATCTCTTTTGGGCAGGGCCGGCTTTTTTTGTGTTTTGGCCATCTTCAGGTCTATTTTTTTTAGATTGTCTTCGTGGTCTGAAGGGGCAAATTTTTCCTTTCTCCGGCGGGGGTCATGAATCCGTTGGAGAAAGACCGCGTCTAAGTTCAGGTCAGTAACGATAAAGTCCTCCTCAAATTGTTTTCCATGGCAAAGCAGGTCTCCTTTTTGATCCAATATCATACTGCCCCCATCGAAGATAAGCTCATCCTGCCCTCCCACGAGATTGTTGAAAGCCACGATTACTATGTTATCCGCTGCCCTGGTGGCCAACATCCTTTGCCTGTTGTTGACTTTTTCTGCATGATAGGGAGAAGCAGAAATGTTTACAATCAATTCCGCGCCCCCTTTAAGGGTTTGGGTGGTAGTAGGGCCTTCCGGATACCACATGTCTTCGCAGATGTTTAGCCCAATCGCGGTTTCCCCGAGGCTAAATACAGGAATTTCGTTTCCTCCCTGAAAATATCTGTTTTCATCAAACACTCCATAATTGGGGAGATATATTTTGTGATAGACCCCGGATAATGTTCCGTTATTAATTATGGCCGCGGCATTGTAGAGATCATCTTTCTTATCCACGAAACCGACAATAACACAAATACCAGAGGTGGCTTTTATTATCTCTTTCAGGTAATCCAGATTTTCGTTAACAAACTGGGGCATAAGAAGCAGATCCTCCGGTGGATAACCGGTTATAGCCAGCTCCGGAAAAGTGATTAGATCTACTCCGAGGTTTCTTGCCTGATCGATGTATTGCAATATTTTTTTTGTATTCCCTTCCAGGTCTCCCACAGTTGTGTTGATCTGGGCCATCGCAATCCTTAAAGTCCGCATTTCCTGGTTCCCTCCTTAGGGTCTGGAAATCAATAACTCATTGGAATTGGCGCACAGATTTAGGGCAGATTTGGTCGATCCGATTGAGCAAAACCGCAAGCGTAGTTGTACTATGTTGAGGATTTTGCGATTGAGGATCGGCCAAATATGGTCTGA
>JAUUWD010000123.1 GCA_030589225.1 Desulfobacteraceae bacterium
TGTTTATAACGGTCTTGTCTAAACCGCTTCTGGGACTCTTCCAAAGCCAAGACCGCCTCATTAAGGGTCGCATTTTCATTGACAGTTGCATACTCGTCAAGAGGAACCATTAGGTGCTTCACTTTTATTGATTTCACATTACACCCCCTGCACTTTTTTGAGGACTTCACCGGAAAAGAATAGTCTTTATTTTCAATATATTTATCGCAGAATAGGATTCCTTTTAAAAGGATCAGTTTTTTTATTGACTTAAATACCACATTGTGGCAGTTTAGGTCAAGCCCTTATTCCATCGGCGTTCAATAAACATATTTGGAGGCACCCTTGGATAATAAAGAATTCAAGCACTTCCGTAAAAAACTGAACAAGACACAGAAGCAAATGGCCCAACTGCTTGGAACGTCTATTAAGGCTGTGCATAGTTACGAACAGGGATGGCGAAAGGTGCCAGGCCATGTGGAGCGTCATATTTTTTTCTTGGTCTCCAGGATGAGGGGGGGCAAAAAGGGCCAAAGGCAGTGCTGGGTCATAAAGAAATGTCCACCTGAACTCAAGAAACAATGCCCGGCCTGGGAGTTCCAGGCTGGAAAGCTCTGCTGGTTTATTAACGGAACAATTTGTGAAGGTTCGGTTCAGATGGATTGGAAAGAAAAGATGAAGATTTGCCGAACATGTGAGGTCTTGATATCCCTGATGCAGCCTCTGGGTTATGAGCGTGCAGTCTAAAGTCTTGAGATCTTGAAAGAGGTGGCTATCAATACCAACAACAGTGATAAACGAGGAAATATAGTTGAATTCCTACCAGCTTTACGCGCCACCTACTGTATTTTTTTAAACGGAAAGGGTCAAACATGATGGCAAACAGGTTTATTATATTAGAACAATTTTTGAATGAAAAGGATAGATTGACACGTTCTTACCAACATATCCATTCAGTAGTTGAGAAGCTCATAGCAGTGTCATGGAATAGCACTGTTTGTGGCGATCACGAAGGATCAAGGTCTATTCCATCGCAGGACTCGATTATTAGGATCATTCACAAGGCAAGACGGATTCTCTTCCCGGGTTATTTCACTCAGACCAAGCTTGATCCCGTTAATTTGGAATATTGGTTCGGCCAAAGGACAGTGGAACTGTTTGAGGATCTATCGAAACAGATATTTTTCTCAATCCAGCACGACTGTATCCGTTCTGATAAACCTTGCCCACAGGGGTCTGATTTTGGTCATGAAACTGCTCTCCAGTTTATTCTGGCATTGCCAGAAATAAGGAAAGTTTTGGACACAGACATTCGGGCCGCCCTTGAGGGGGACCCCGCGGCCAAGAGTTACGACGAAATAATCTGTAGTTACCCCGGGCTTTTTGCCATCACAGTCTATCGCATGGCCCATAAACTGCACGAACTGGATGTACCCCTTCTACCTCGCATAATGACTGAATATGCCCATAGTCTTACCGGTATTGATATCCATCCGGCCGCTAAAATCGGGGAAAGTTTTTTTATCGATCATGGGACGGGTGTAGTGGTTGGTGAGACCACAGAAATCGGAAATCGAGTCAGGCTCTATCAGGGTGTGACTCTTGGAGCCTTATCGCTTCCCAGGGATGCGAGAGATCGTTTCATAAACAAGAAGCGGCATCCTACCATTGAGGACGATGTGATCATTTATGCAAACGCAACCCTGTTAGGAGCAGAGGCCATTATCGGAGCCAGATCAATAATCGGTGGAAATGTGTGGATCACTGAGCGGGTGCCGCCGGATACAAAGGTTTTATTGAAACGGCCTGAACTGGTTTATATTGGAAATAATAACAAAAAAGGAAATCCCATAGGCTCAAATTAGGTGTCGGTACGACCGTTGTGGAACCAACAAGCGGAAATACAGGTCCTGCCTTAGCTTTTGCGTATGCCGTCAAAAATTATCGCCTTATATTCGCCATGCCGTAGAATGCCGGAAAGCAGATCGTTATTATCTTGCCCGGCACTTGTGAATGATACTTGAGCACTGATCTATTTGTGGTCTAATATTTTACTCAAACCGTGCATCAGTGCTTGACATCAATTTGGAGGGTCATTATACTATACTAAAATACTATAGATAAAAAGGCTATATAAAAACCAAAAATGATGAAAGGAGCAAGCGATGAAATTTGTGAAGAACCAGCCATCAGATGATACTTTGGACCTGGTATGCCGTATGTGCCCTCTTCATCTTTTAGAGCCTGGCGAAAAGATCAAATGTCTAAAAAAGGGTCAGGTATTGGAAGTGTTAACCGATTATGACGGGGCTCTTGAGGATATTCCTGCTTGGTGTGAGAAGTGTGGTCAGGAATTCATCGGAATGGAGGAGGACGAGGACTGTTATAAGCTGTATATAAGAAAGACTAACTGAAGGAGATTGTTATGAAAAGGGTCTATATGGATCACGCATCAGCAACGCCCGTGAGAAAACCGGTCGTTGAAGCCATGCTACCCTATTTTGACCAGCACTTTGGCAATCCGTCGGCGGTCTATGACATGGGTTCAAAGATTAAACAGGTTATGGAAGAGCAAAGGGCAAAGGTTGCCAGATTAATTGGTGCGAAGGCGGAGCAAATAATATTTACTTCGTCGGGTGCGGAAGCAAACAACCTCGCAATTAAAGGTGTATCTCTTGCCGGGCAGAAAAAAGGGAACCACATTATTGTTTCCGCCATTGAACATCATTCTGTTCTTAATTCCGCGAGATTCTTTGAACGTATGAATTTTGAGGTGACGTTCCTCCCTGTTGATGAATATGGGTTGGTGGACCCGGAACGTTTGCTTGGAGCTATTAGACCGGAGACAATACTTGTATCAGTTATGCACGCAAACAATGAGATCGGTACGATTGAACCCATACCGGAACTTGCTGTAATCTGTAAAGAAAAAGGGGTCATTTTTCACACGGATGCCGTTGCAACAGTAGGGAACATACCAGTCGACGTTAATGAGCTCAATGTAGACTTGTTAAGCCTTTCCGGTGTCTCCCTTGGTGCGCCAAAAGGAGTTGGGGCACTTTATTTCAGAGATAAACTGAGACTTATGCCATTGATTCATGGAGGCATCCAGGAAAGCGGCAGGAGAGGCGGAACAGAGAACGTTCCCGCCATTGTTGGGCTTGGAAAGGCATCAGAGCTTGCAGCGGGAGAACTCACAGATAAAATGAATTACATGCAAAACTTGAGGAATCTTCTTGTCGCCGGTATCCAAGAGCGGATTGACCAAATAAAATATACAGGCCATCCGGAAAAGAGGCTTCCCGGCCATGCAAGCTTTTGTATTGGGGCTATTGAAGGAGAAGCGTTGCTTTTTATGCTCAACCAGCAAGGCATTTATGTAAATACCGGCTCTGCGTGTGCTTCCAAAGCCCTTAAGACCTCTCCTGTTCTTGTGGCAATCGGAATACCGGCTGATCTGGCACAAGGGTCGATCGTATTTACTATTCACAACAGCAATACGGTTGAAGAGATTGAATATGTGCTTGAAAAACTTCCTTTTGCTGTTGGAAAGCTTCGGTCACTTTCTCCAATATGGAGGGAAAAGGCCGCTGCCTGATAGGGATCTTCCCATGAAACTATCAACCAGAAGTCGCTACGGAACGAGAATGATGCTGGACCTGGCACAACACTACGATAAAGGGCCCATACAGATAGGTGATATTGCAAAGCGCCAGGATATTTCTGGTAAGTATCTTGAACAACTCATTATTCCATTGAAAAAGGTCGATTTGATCAAGAGTGTTCGCGGTCCAAAGGGGGGGCATATGCTGGCAAAGCCTCCGGATGAAATCACCGTTGGAGAAATCGTAAAGGTGCTCGAAGGAGGAATTAGTCTATCTAATTGCATTGAAAATCCTTACGAGTGCAACAGATCCAGTAGCTGTTTAACTCGTGGCATCTGGGAAGAGGCAACAAAAGCTATGCAGGATAAGCTAAATTCCATGAGTTTATCCAAAATGATTGAAACATGCGAAAGCACTTAAGCATTTTTGAGGAGGTAAGATATGTATTCTGAAAAGGTGATGGATCATTTCTCAAACCCGAGAAATGTTGGTGCCATAGAGGATGCTGACGGAATTGGAGAAGTTGGAAATCCAGTATGTGGAGACATGATGACTTTTTATATCAAGGTGAAGGATGACAAACTGACTGATGTAAAATACAAGACATTCGGGTGTGTTTCAGCTATTGCAGTATCCAGTAAGGTCAGTGAAATGACCAAGGGCAAAACCCTGGAAGAGGCTAAAGCCATATCGAAAAAGGCCGTTGCAGAGGCCCTTGACGGACTTCCAAAGGAAAAAATGCACTGTTCCAATCTTGGGGCACAAGCCCTTTCTGAAGCTATTAATGACTATGAGGAACGAAAAAACGGAAAACCAAAATCTGCGTCCAAGGCAAAAAAAGGGCAAAAACCCAAAGAGGATATTACATGTGGCCAATGCAATGCACAAAACCCTGTTACTGCAAAATTTTGTATGGATTGCGGGGAAAAGCTCAAGTAAATGAAGATTGTCTCCATTGCCATAAGCAAGAAAAAAGGGACGCGCAAGGTCCAGGTGGATGAAGCTTCGCTTATTCAGGATTATGGCCTTGAAGGGGATGCCCACGCCGGGCCATGGCATAGGCAGGTGAGTTTTCTTGCTTCCGAAAGCATTGAAAAGGCTAAAAAGAACGGTCTTGATGTCACCTTTGGAGACTTCGCTGAGAACATTGCCACAAAAGGTATCAACTGGCAAAAGGTGCCTGTGGGGACCAAGATGCATTTGGGGGATTCAGCACTTGTAGAGATCACACAAATCGGCAAGGAATGTCACAATAAATGTGCCATCTACTATATAGCCGGCGATTGCATAATGCCCCGGGAGGGCATTTTTGCCCGTGTGCTGAAAGGTGGAAAAATCCGGTGTGATGATATGGTGCGCGTTAATTGAGAGTATCACAAAAATAAAAAAACTTGTGATATGCAATAGAACCAACCTAAAATTTGACGGATTCAAAACGAGTGATTTTTTGCCAACTCTTTTACTTGGGAAAAATTCAATTGCGTTCGAGTATGGGACTTGTATTCAAAACTAAGCCCTGGCTGGTTAAAAGACCCATATGAGGTTGGAATTTGACTTAACAAAAGCCAGATATTATGATTTAGTAGTTAAAAGCAACCCATTTTCAATAATCAGTAACAAAATCAATAACATAACCTCGCCCTTCTGGAGAAAGTAAAAAGAAAAGGGGACCAGGCAAATAATGATTGTTAAAGAAGAGAAAAGGAGGAAATTATGAGTGATGCCTTGGTAATAATTGATATGCAAAACGACTATTTTAGCGGCGGCAATATGGAGCTTTCCGGAATTGACGTAGCCGCGGAAAACACAAAGAAGATTCTCCTCTTTTACCGTAAAACAACCAAACCAGTTTATCACATTCAGCACTTTTCCATCCATGAGGGAGCTGCCTTTTTTGTGCCAAACACTATAGGCGTAGAGATCAATGCACTGCTGAATCCTCTGGGATCTGAAAAGGTTATTAAAAAACATTTCCCAAATAGCTTCCGGGAAACGAATCTGCTTGAAGAGCTGCAATCCGCAAATATCAACCACCTTACAATCTGCGGTGCAATGAGCCAT
>JAUUWD010000315.1 GCA_030589225.1 Desulfobacteraceae bacterium
ATTGCTCAACTACGTTGTGGCAGGTACCACCATTAAACTCGCAGCCTTTCTTGTTCATGAAAAAGCACTCATACCCTTCTTTTACGCTTGTACAAACCATTTTAATCACGTCCTTTCTTAAAAAATTTAAAATTGCGAATCAATTTTTATCCCTTACAATTTTATTGTTGTCAAGTAAAATAGCCACAATAATTGAATTTTCAAGGTAAAAACAGTAGATCTCAGGAAAAATCCAAGGAATTAGCGAAAACTTGCCTTTTCGGGTCTCATACTTTATGATAAATCGCTTAATTGACCAGCAAAAGGAAAACGATTGGGTTTTCATTAATATTTTGGCCTTTTAGAAAGTGAGTATTGAAATGAAAAAGATTGGATTTGTGTCAACCCGTATATCAGGGACCGACGGTGTTACGCTTGAGACCTATAAATGGTATCAGGTCTTGGAGCGAAACGGTTATGAGTGCTATTTTTTCGCAGGAGAGTTGGACGTTCCCCCTGAACGATCATTTCTGGAGCCAAAAGCCCATTTTGAGCACCCTGAGATCCTTGAACTTCACCAATCCTGCTTTGGAACACAAAAACGTGAACCGCAACTGACAAAACATATTCAAGGACTTAAGGATCATCTTAAATCTAAGCTCCGCAAATTTTGTGAAGAATTTGAGATTGAAATGCTCATTCCTGAGAATGCCCTGGCCATTCCCATGAATATTCCCCTTGGAATGGCCATTACAGAGTTCCTGGCCGAAACCTGTATGCCCGCCATAGCTCACCACCATGATTTTAGCTGGGAAAGGAAACGTTTTCTTATAAATGCCGTACAGGACTACCTCCAGTATGCCTTTCCCCCAAATCTACAGTGCATACGTCATGTTGTAATCAATTCGGAGGCCTCCAGGCAACTGAGTTATCGAAAAGGGATCAGCAACGTTATTATCCACAATGTTTTTGATTTCGAAACCCCTCCTCCCTTATCCAATTCGAAAAGCCGCATGCTCCGAAAAGAATTGGGGTTTAGTGATGAAGACCTTTTTATCCTTCAGCCCACGCGGATTGTGCCCCGAAAGTGGATTGAAAGGGCCGTTGAGCTGGCCAGCCTATTGGGGATGGAACATCCCCGAGTGGTGATTCCCCACGAATCTGGTGATGAAGGGGATCTCTATGCACTTAGGGTCCTCGAATACGCCAGGAGACTGGGAGTGGAGGTGCTCTATATCGGTGACCAGGTTGGGTCTATCCATGGTTTTAGCAGAGAGTGCAAAAAAAAATATACCATTGACGATGCTTATCAGGCCGCTGATATTGTTACCTACCCCTCCGGATATGAGGGGTTTGGCAACGCCTTTGTGGAAGCAATCTATTTCAAGAAACCGATTGTAGTCAATCGGTACTCTATATTTGTCGAGGATATAGAGCCCTGTGGGTTTGACGTTATCGATTTTGAATCCTTTGTAACCAAGCAGTTAGTCGAACGGCTTAAGATTTTCATGGAACCTGATAACTTGAATACTGCGGTCAAAAAAAATTACGAACTTGGAAAGAAATTTTTTTCCTATGAAGTCCTGGAACAAAAACTTCGTTCCACCATTAATTCGTTCAGTTAGCTAAGATAACTTGCTATCAGGAATTCCCTTTTTTTAAGCGGCGAAGTCCCGCCTGGGGCGGGATATAGAATCGCGAAGTGATTGTATAACTTGATTGCTATGGAAAGATCCTTGCGCATTGGCATCCTTCATTACTCGTGCCCTCCAGTGGTGGGTGGTGTTGAGGAGATGCTCCATCAACATGCCCTCATTCTTCATAGGATGGGACAATCAGTCTGCATCCTGGCAGGAATGGGGGAGGTCTTTACAGATGTCTTCCCTGTGCGTATTGAGTCGGTCCTGGGATCCAGACACACACAGGTTAGCAAGGCTCATGAGCAATCCCGCAAAGGTGATTACGGACTCCTAAAAAAGCTGACCAATAGAATTCTTAAGCTTCTTGTTGACTGGTCCAACGACCTGGATGTCATCGTAGCCCACAATGTGCTACAGATGCCTTTTAACCTACCCTTGACGCTTGCCCTGCGTCGTCTTGCAACCTCAAATAACGGCCCCGCAGTAGTTAGCTGGGCACATGATTCACCTTACCTTCAACATCATCCCCCTGACTTTCTTCATCACCATCCTTGGACGGCCCTTCAAAATCCGCACTCCGATATCCACTACGTGACGATTTCAGAGTCACGAAGGGTGCTTTTCGAAGAACAAGATAGGGCTATTAAATGGAAGGTAATTCCGAATGGTATCGATCCTGTGAGCTTTTTATATTTGGATCCCAAATCAGTGAAGTTGGCAGCGGAGCTGGACCTTTTCAGCCGCGACCTTGTCGTTGTACAGCCTTCAAGGATAACACCCCGGAAAAATGTGGAACTCGCCATCCATATTGTGAGAGGCATAAAACTTTTGGGTTACAATATCTTATTTATCTTAACAGGCGCATATGATCCACATGAGGGACGGGCAGTATCCTATTATAGAAGGCTAAAATACTGGGTAAATGAGCTTAAGCTGAAAGACAATATCGCCATTCTGGCCGAGTACAGGTTTAAAGACAGAACAAAGCTTGTGCCGAGCCGCATCTTTATTCGCGATCTTTATCTCATGGCCGACATGCTCCTCATGACCAGTAAGGATGAAGGCTTTGGTTTGCCGCTTCTGGAGGCCGGGTTGATCAAACTACCGATTGCATGCCCGGACATTCCACCGTTTGTTGAGATAGGACGGGATATATGTTTTTTCCATCTGGACGACCCACCACTATCCACGGCGGGTCGTATTTTAGAGTACCTGGGGCGTACGAATACCCACAAAATGTTTAGACATGTCGTGGGGAAACATGTTCTTTACGAGGTTTGCAAGAATGAGCTTTTACCATACCTTTTTGAAATCACTGACAGCAGGACCCCGTCAAAGCCCCAGCCAGGATGTGACTGAAAATCCCCCATAGGAGGCTGTCTGAGAATGAGATATTTTTTCCAAGATCAAGGAAGGCGAAAATTATAACCACAGGAATACATTGAAGTATTTCGAGGATTATAATTTGAGCCTGACGCAGAGATTGGGGAAAATAGCCAT
>JAUUWD010000328.1 GCA_030589225.1 Desulfobacteraceae bacterium
TTGCTCATCCGCAATATTCCATATCCAAGAGGCACCATCTCCTATCACACAAACTTTTTGCGCCCTCTCTCCAAACCGCGACACACCGCCTCTGCATAAATTCGCCCCCAAAACCTCAGCCGTTTCAATAGCACCTACATAACTGGTGGAGGCTTCGTCTCTAATCGGATAGCCTTTTTCATCAAGGCTTGTCTGAGTAAAGACACAGCCTAATTTGGACTCTCTGGTCTTTACATGACCGTCTTCAGCCTTTCCTTTTCTATTCACCGTCTCTGATTTCACAACTGGAACACCCGTACCATCCATGCAAATATACATCTTAGGGATGGACTTGATGGGAATAATCTTACCTGATAATGACAGAGCTGCCTCTTTTTTATAAAATACTTCTACCTGTTCTCCTATTTGATTGGAGACCCTTTCTATCTCTTTGGTATCCACACAGATACCAGCCAGTTCTTTAATGTCATCATGGCCAAAACCAAAAGACCGATAGGCTCCAACCCTGCCCATAATACGCCTCATCCCAGGACTAAAGGAGATTGCTACGATATCCAAAGCGGTGTCTTTTGGACAGCAGCCCTTTTTACATCCCTGATCATGATAATAAGCCCGTTCTACCGTCACCGGGCCTAAAACCGTGAGCAGTTCTTTACTTCGATATTCCTTGAACTCAAAAACATGCCCTTTCTCGCAAGGCAGTGTTCTGCCCCGGTAATCACCACTATCCGAGTTTAACAATTTCTCCAGCATTATACTGCCTATCTCATGCATGGAAGAACGAATATGAATCTCAAGGGATTCCAGGTCAAGGTGGCCAAGATTGTCCCTGTCTCTAAGAGATGAATCTACGATTCTGTCAACCTCTTTCTGTATTTTCTCCTGAAGAGCATCCGTAATTTTTTTTTGAGATCCTCCTCCTCATTCTTATCCTCTACTACAGGAATCGCTCGTAAATCACAAATTCTCTCATTTAGCTGAACAATTTCATCACAAATTTTTAAGAAACTCCGATAGTTGGCAATTTCTTCCATGTATTTTTTCAGTTCAGGGCCTAACTTCAGATTCTTGGCATAGCTTTTCCCTTTGATGGTCGTGTTCCATAAATATTGGGGACCATGGCCAGGATGACCTGGTTTTGCACAGATACAGTTTTTCTTCCCACATTTTCGATAATTCACAGAAATTGTTCCTCGTCTAAAGTCTCCTATTTCTTCTAACTCTCTATACAGAGATTTTCTCTTAGATTCCAACTTAATAAGAGTATCGTTCATAAGTACCTCCTATAATCTGATTGCTTATTAAGCAATCAGATTATAGGACGAAAAAAATACTCTTGTCAACTATACCCACATTTATGTCGCAGACCCACCAGGCTATTATTTGTTCCACAAAAAGCAGAACCAATTTTCTCTTTACTTATACCCCGGTTTAGATTATAGATTGAAGCGTAATGAATCCCCATTCACTTTTTTTGTTAATCCATAATATTTGGAGAAGTAACCGCCGCATATTCTTATGAATGAACAATTAAAAAAGGAGTTGCCATGAAAGAAATAGTCATTGTTTCTGCATGCCGAACGGCCGTCGGGGCATTTGGCGGAACCCTTAGAGACTTGAACACCCCCGTTATTGGAAGCGTTGCTATGAAAGAAGCAATCAAACGGGCCGGAATTGAACCCGGCATGATTGATGATGTTCGTTTCGGGTGCTGCATGGAACCGGTTGACGCTCTCAATGCATCCCGTGTTGCCGCCCTCATGGCCGGCATACCCGACAATATCACGGCGGTCACCATCAACCGTGTCTGCACATCAGCAATGGAGGCAATTATTTCAGGGATGGCCATGATTCAGGTGGGGATGGCCGATATCATCCTTGCCGGGGGTATGGAACATATGTCCGGCATCCCCTATGTCGTGCCCGGTGCCCGCTGGGGCTGCCGCCTGCAGGATCATGTGTTTGTGGATGCCATGATCCATGCCCTCCATTGCGGATCACACCTGATACCTCATCCCGAAGACGGCCCTGTAAAAGAAGGCATGCCTTTGGAGCTTTTCAAGGGAAAACCGTACATCATGGGACATACTGCTGAATTTGTGGCCCAGTTGCATAACATCAGCAGAGAGGAAATGGATGAAGTTGCACTGCGGAGTCACAACAACGCTGAGAGGGCCACACTGGAAGGTGATTTCGCAGAAGAGATTGTCCCTGTTGAGGTGCCACAGAAAAAGAAAAAACCGCCAATTATATTTGATAAGGATGAACACTTCCGGCCTGGCCTTACCATGGATCAACTCGCTAAGCTCCCCGCAGCCTTTGTCCCTAAAACAGGTAAGGTGACCGCAGGGAATTCATCAGGTATTAACGATGGCTCCAGCGCCATGGTCATCATGTCGGCTGATAAGGCCAGGGAATTGGGTATTGAGCCCATTGCGCGTATACGGGCTACAGGTCGTGGCGCCTGCCATCCCTCGGTCATGGGTTTGAGCCCTGTCCCTGCCGTCAAAAATCTGTTAGAAAAAAATCCTGATCTCAAGTTGGAAGACTTTGAGCTGATTGAGCTCAATGAGGCCTTTGCCGCCCAATACTTAGGATGCGAAAAGGAACTGGGAATAAACCGGGAAATCACCAATGTAAATGGCTCCGGCATTGGATTGGGTCATCCTGTAGGATCAACCGGATGCCGCATCATGGTTACCCTCCTTTATGCCATGAAACACCAGGGCAAAAACCTGGGCCTGGCAACCCTGTGCGGAGGTGGGGGTGTTTCCATGGCATGTGTGCTGGAGATGATTTAGTGCCCTTGAAACCCTTACCTGAACCTGACAGTAAACTTGAACGCTCACTGGGGTTAGTCCGGGGCTCTATCGCATCTTCCTTCCTCTTCTCCACCTTGCTGGCGTTTAACGTGATTCAGACGGCAAGC
>JAUUWD010000029.1 GCA_030589225.1 Desulfobacteraceae bacterium
ATTGCCGGGCCGTGGGGTTCTCTTTTCAGACGGCCAAATTAGATCAGGAATGGGCATTGTTACCGAAATTTTTCAATCCTGAACAATATTTCTTCTTCTTCACCCTGATCAAGCTTTACCAAGAACGGAAGATTTTCATGATTGAGGACGCGTTCCACAAACCTTTTTCTGTCTCCTTGAAATTCAACCGCAATAGATATGGAATCTTTTCTGACCCTGGTCTGTCTAACGGATTTTACTCCCGACACATCTCTTCTTAGAAAATCCCTGAAGGCCCTGAACTGCTTATAACTGCTCAAACCCTTCAAGGTAATATCCAGGTGGCGGACCCTTCCACGATCGGAGGCAGTATACCGAATAATGGCCGGGGTCAACTTTGCGGCCAGTCGATTGGCCAACCTCTTGGTGGCTTCCATTACTGGCTGTTTCCCTTTAGATCCTTTCTTAATCTGTTCGAATGCAACGGTTTGAGTGATCTGTGCCCCCTGATTGATATCCAGGGTCTTAAGCGCCAAAGATACCTCTTTTTTACCTATGATTTCGCTCTGACCGTAGATCACTACATCGGCAGAGAAAAGCCTTCCCCACTCCAAAGCGTCAACGTCCCGAAGATCAACATGCTTTAAGGATTCGGAATACCCGGTGTCCGGGACTTTCAATGTCCGATTTATCGGGCTAAGCCCTCTTTCCTGAAACACATTGTGGAGAACAAGCTCGGTGCCACTCATGGAAGAATAAGTCTCCGGGTCTCTCCACCAGTAATAGGCCGTCCCTCCCTTCCACTCTGAAACCAGGAACAGGACTTTAATGGGAGGCCCCTCTGTAACAACAACGCCAGCTTCTCTCAGTTTCTCATCTATTACCTTTTCATTGACCCGAAGCTTGATAAGGACCTTATACTCTTCTCCGGTTTGATCCTCCGAAAGGATATTGTAATTCTCAACTTTTGCTTTAGCTCTCGGCAGTATATCATGGATAATCCTATGGAAATTATTTGCCACACCCTCACTTCCCAGCCGATGCAAAAGGTAATTTTCCACCCCTTTTGTCAGTGCATCAGAGATAGCAGACTCTTTTGCCTTCGCCAAGTTACCATCTTTAACGGTGGCCGTTCCAATGGCGAGAATTTCATTTTCCCCCGGCTTCGCTCCCATGGCCGCAGGCAAGAGCGATAGCCATAAAAAGCAGAAAAAACAACAAACAATAAAAAAATCATAGGCCGTTCTTGATACAATTTTTTCCATCATCTTTTTCATTCGGTAGTGTTGGTGGTCAGTTGGTAGTCATCACGCTGCTACAGGCAGAATAATATTTGAAGAATAGCTAAAGGTCAAGTAGGTACGCGTGCAAAATCTTTAACCCTCTGTAAAATGAGATCAAAATCCTCAGGATCGACCCAACTGGCTTCAGGGTCAGCCCGAAACCATGTTAGCTGTCGCTTGGCGTATCTTCGGGTGTCTCTTTGAATTCTATGGATCGCCTCAATAAGAGTCCATTCTTTTTTCAGATGCTTTACTATATGTCTGTATCCTATGGCCTTCATGGGTTTTAGATCGGGTGAGTAACCCTGTATTAGAAGGTTTTCAGTCTCTTCTACCAACCCCGCTTCCACCATGGACACGCTTCGCTTGTTAATGCGTTCATAAAGCTGTTCCCTGCTTACTTTCATACAAAGCATTAGCGCGTTTAGAGGCCTGTCCCTGAAACCGTGCTCCCCGCTGAGGGCCGAAGGAAGCCGATTGGTGAGTTGGATAATCTCAAGGGCCCTTATCAGCCTCACGCGATCATTGGGATGAATTTTACCTGCGCATTCAGGATCTAAATGCTTCAGCCTTTCATGGAGCTTCCCGGTTCCCAGAAGATCACATTCCCGGTATAGTGATTCCCTCAGTTCCGGATCTGCGGGCGGACATTTGAAGAGTCCTGAGAGCAAACTTTTTATATAAAGTCCTGTCCCACCTACCACAAAACACATCTTCCGCCTTGACAGGATATCCGTTATGATGGGAAGCGCCATAGACCGATACATCGCCGCATTGTATTCTTCATCAGGGTCCACCACATCCATAAGATGATGCGCAACACCCTTTTGTTCTTCAGATGTCGGCTTGGCCGTGCCAATATCCATCCCCCGATAGACTTGCATGGAATCTGCGTTGACGATTTCCCCTCCTAAAGCCAATGCCAGTTCCACACCGAGCGAAGTCTTTCCACTTGCCGTAGGCCCGGCAATAACAATGACTTTTGGTCCGCTGTTGTTGGTCATTGCAACAATCTCAATTTAGTAGTATTTGGTATCTAGGAGGTTGAAATTCACACAATCCTCTTAAACATCTTCTCAATTTCATAATAGGTGAAGTGCTTGAATATGGGTCTTCCATGCGGGCAGTTTGTGGGTATTTCCATATCTTCCAACTCACTCAGGAGATGGCTAATTTCCTCATGAGTCATTGAATGGCCGGCCCGGATTGCCCCATGACAGGCCATGACCGTCAATGCTTTGTCCAGGACCATGTCATCATCCAGTTTGTCATCCTCCAGTGCTGTTATAAGTTCCGACAAAAAAGCATCCCATTGAACATTCTTTAAGATCGCGGGGACCGACCTCAACAAAAACGTGTTGCCCCCGAAATGGTCAAGTTCAAGGCCGAAACGATTCAACTGATCACGTTTTTCCAGAACGATCCTTTGCTCTTTTGTACTGAGCTCCAGCCTAAAAGGCATCAGGAGGGTCTGGGCTTCAATCCGCGAGTTATTAGCTCCTTTTTTTAGATTTTCATAAACGATTCTTTCATGTGCCGCATGTTGATCAACCATTAGAAGCCCATCTCTCACTTGACACAGGATGTAGGTATTTCCCAATTGACCGATTACCTGGGGGGTTTCTCTAATCAAGGACTGTTCGCGCTCTTCCACTTCAAAAGGGACGACCGGACTTTGTTCTGTCTGGTAATACTTCCAAACTGGCTCAGATATACTAAGGGCTTCCTTTTGAAAAAACCTGTCTTCCTGCTGAGGTTTTGGACCAATATAGGGGTGAAAGCTCTGTCCAAGTGCCTTTCCAACAGTGGAAACGATAGACTGGAAAACATCACGGCTATTGTGGAATCGTACCTCCTGTTTGGTTGGGTGTATGTTGACATCCACTTTTAAAGGATCAATTTCTATAAAAATAACGGCTTGAGGATACTGCCCTTTCATGAGTCGTTGCCCATAGCCTTCCAGCACAGCCTTAGTCACAAGTCGATCCTTGATATTCCGGCCGTTTACATAAACGAACAAACGATCCCCTCTGGTTCTACTCAGGTCCGGGGGAGCTAAATAGGCGCTGATGCTCAGATCATGGTTTCCTTCTTGTACCTCTATCATGGCCCCTGCCACTTTCCGTCCCATCAAGGAATAGAGCCGCTGTATGTGCTGATCAGAGGCTGGAAGATTCATGATCGTTTTTCCAGCGTCTTCCAGCCTAAAGGCAATACCGGGAAACGGTAGTGCAACCCGCGAGAAGACATCAATAATATGGTCTGTTTCAGTTCTCACGGCACGCAGGAACTTCCGCCTGGCCGGGATATTGTAGAAAAGGTTCCTCACTTCAATGATTGTGCCAGCAGGCGCGCCTGTTTCCTCTATGGAAATGAGTCTTCCACCCGCAATCTTAAGCCTGTGACCTGCCAGTTGGTCTTTGGGGCGTGAGACAATTTCTGTCCGGGATACAGAGGCAATGCTTGGGAGCGCCTCCCCCCTGAATCCAAAAGATTTCACAGAAAAAAGATCTGAAGCTGTCTCTATCTTGCTTGTGGCATATCTTTCCACGCATAAAAGGATATCGTCTCTGGACATGCCCACGCCGTTATCATTAACCTTGATCAAGCCCTTCCCGCCCATTTCAATTCTCACAAAAATTCTATCCGCAGCAGCATCAATACTGTTGTCAATCAATTCCCTGACAACAGAAGCGGGCCTGTCCACAACCTCGCCTGCTGCAATTTGAGATGCCACCTTCTCTGGCAAAATGTGAATCGTATTCATAACTCGAGGGGTTCTTGATCGATTGTGATGAGCTGGATTAAATGGCGACCCTTAAACGATTTCATGGGAAATATTCTCAGTTTTGCGAATCGTAATTTTACGTATAGGAAATTGTAAGTTCTCAATGAGCCTAGGGCTGTATTAGAAAAATCCCCCTCAATCCCCCTTTACAAAAGGGGGAAGTAGTAAGATACCGAACTTATTGAGGTATTACTCGGAATTTCTACAACTTGATGAATATACAGGTAATTCTCGAGGCTCAGATTTTTGTCTTTTACATGGCATCCGCTACCGACACCGTGCGATCCCCCAGCATATTCACATAGCTGCCCAGTTCGTTATCATACCACCCATAAATAACCGTCTGGGTGATCGCAACTTTCAGTATGTCCTGAATACCTTGATTTGATCTGATTGGGGCGGGCTGCTCTCCCATTTGACACACCTTCTGCAAGTCTATGCTGACATCGGCTGTGCGTGTATGGGTTTCATGTCCCTCAATGATGGCCGCAGCCCTGGGAAGACCGATAATATCGGAGGAAACATTTTGTTCCTCCGTATAGTGAAGATAACCATGGGAATCACGAGCGGCAGCCTTCCTGTAAATGGTATTAATCACCTCCCTCCGGATCGATTCACCGGAAGGTTCTTCCTGAAGGTTCACCACCAGGATAATCAATGATCCCGTAGTACTGGGAATCCTCACAGATTCAGCGATAAAACCAATCTGTTTCATCTCAGGAATCACAAGCTCAAGTGCCTTCGCAGCCCCTGTGCTGGTCAATATTATGTTGTTCATGATGCTCCGGTTCTTTCTCAGATCGCTTGCCCCCGATTTGGGAAGCCGGTCAAGCACTTCCTGGGAGCCTGTTACGGCATGAATAGTTGACATTGAAGCGGAAAGGATTCTTTGGGGGCCAAAAAAATCCAGAAGCGGCTTCATCATGTGGGCCAGGCAGGTCGTTGTGCACGACGCGTTGGAAATAATCCTGTGCACACGGGGGTCATAATCATTTTCATTGATACCCATAACCGTGGTCACGGCATCATCGGGCATGGATTTTGTCTCGTCTTTTATTTTGAAAGGGGCAGAGACAATGACCTTTCCCACACCACTCTCAAGGTGACCTCTTACCGACCCCCTTTTGTCATCAGAAGAAACGGTCGGATCAAGAAACTGGCCTGTCGTATCCACCACCAGCTTTACACCATGTTCCCGCCAGTCAATCTCTTTCGGGTTTCTAAAACGCCGCAAGACCCTGACTTTTACGCCGTCGACAGTCATGGTTCCGGCTGTTTCGTCCAAGTCCTGGATTACCTTATGTGCCCTATGTCCAAAAAGGTATCTGCCAAGGGAACCATAAGTAGAGTCTCTTTCCAGATAGTGGGCCAGGTCTGTTAGCGACGCACCCACATTTCGCCCCACGTTGACTACCGCTTCATCAAAATATTTTCTGGCAATATGGTGCCATAGTGTAAGTTTTCCTATTCTTCCAAGTCCATTGATGCCCAGTTTCAGACCACTGTTCTTACCATTTCCTAACAGATTTTCCATAGTCCTCGCACCTTTAAATAATAGTTTATCCATGCAGCCTTATAGGAATCTAACAATTTCTCGGTCAAACCCGCAACCCTATTCGATCGATGCTCAATCAGGGGGTATTGGAGAAAAATATTCTGTAAAATCAGTACCAGTTACCGGATACCAAATACCACTCAATTGAGCCTGGGTCAATTGAGGTCTTAACTACTTTCAACCTTCCTAATCTTCATTTGACCAGAATACACAGACCCCTCCAGGCCGTCAATGCTGACCCAGTCACCTGATTCCAGGAACTCTTTATTAAATGAGCAGGTCTTTTGTCTCTCCATACAGACCAGGTTTGCGCATCCCACAACACAGGTCTTACCTAACCTGTGTGCTACAATTGCGGCATGTGAAGTGGAGCCTCCCCGAGCCGTAAGCAGGCCGTCGGCCTCATAGATCTCCCTGATGTCATCCGGAACCGTGTCACCCCTGACGATAATCAGTGAAGTTTCAGGCTCTGCCTTGCGCCAGTGCTGGATCTCTTCCAGGGTGAATACTATTCTCCCGGTCATTGCTCCTCCGCTCACCCCAATACCATGCCCGAGGAACTTAACGTGCTTTTCCTGAGCCATATCAAAAGAATAGGCCTTTTTCCTCTCTCTTATGACCATATCCCTGGTCTGGAGACAATAAAGGTCTTCTGTGTCAGGACTTTCAAATGTAAATTCCATCTCCTGTGGGCTCCAGTGTCTCTCATAAAAAAGTTCATTTGCCCAATCCCTGATGGTCTGATAGATAGCCGGGAATGAGGTCTCAAGGGTAGTATCTTTCTGCCTGTTTTCGATCTCGGCCTGCTTTATTGAAATGGGATATGTGCTGACCAGTCCTGAAACCACGTCCTCACCCTGATTCCCTGGTGTGAAATCACCCCATAATGTCAGCATGTCTCCGGACCACCGCGGGTTGTGTGTGAAAAAGACACCGGCCCCTGATTCACTGGAAAAATTGCCGAAAACCATGGCTTGAACCGTAACAGCCGTGCCCCAATCTCCGGAAATGCCCATGATCCTGCGGTAGGTTTCTGCTTTTGGCGTTTTCCAGGAATCAAACACCTTCTGAATCGCCACGTGAAGCTGACCAAAAGGGGACAATTCTATCTCTATGCCGCTGTCCTGTATAAGCGCCTTGTAAGCCATTGTAATGGCCTTCATTTGCTGGCCAGTAAAGTCTTTTTTAAAGGGCACACCCAGGCGTTGTTTGAAATCATCAATAATGGCATCAAAATCATCTCTTAAAAGACCAAAAGCCATGCCGTAGGACTGGAGAAACCTCCGATACGTATCCCACCCAAACCACTCATTCCCTGTCCGGGCAACCATCCCAAGAACAATCGCCTCATTGATCCCCACATCAAGGAACGTGTCCATCATGCCCGGTTGAGAAATGGATGACCCACTCCTCACCGAGAAGAGCAAGGGGTTATTGGGGTCACCAAAGGTCTTCCTGGCCAATTTTTCGACAGCGGCCACCTCCAAGGCCACCTGATCTTCAAAGTTTTTCTTTGCAGGCGGATAATTATCAACAATTTCACGGCATCTGAAAACCTCAGTGGTGATAATAAACCCTGGGGGAACGGGCATGCCAAGACCTCTCAGCTTGACCAGATTCAGTCCCTTGTTGCCCAGATGGATAATGTCTGAAAGGTCTTTTTTTACATGATAAAGTGGCGTTACTGCCTTCTGAGGGTCATACATGAGTAATAGCCGCAGGGTCTCCACTGGCAGTTCGTGTGATTGCTGGTAAAGGGTGTTCAAAATACGGCTTAAAAAAAGGTCAAGCTGCTGAAGGCCCAGGGAAGAAGCAATCCTGTCACGCAAAAAGATTTCTGTCACACGGTGCTCCAGTTTTTCCCGGTCATCCACCTCTTCCGACGGGAGATATTTGTCCATTAACCTTTCGCTAAGCACCTGTCCCAAGATCCTGGAGAGGTTATCCTGATGAATGTTATTAAAATAATCGTTGACAATGTTGCTTACAGCCTGGGAGAAGCCACGAAAGATGTCCAAGTACTGGGTAAATGAGAACCCCCTGATCTCAAGTGAGTGTGCCAACAGATCCAGTTGCCTTTCCATCTCTAAAGATGACATGCCATCCAGCTTCAGGGCCAAATCAAATAGACGAAGGTAGTCATAAATCTGGTGGAAGGTGGCCTTAGTGATAAGGCCCAGGTCAATTTCCTCTACAATATTCTCAAAAATCACATTCACCATATTCTCCAGGCGAAACGACAGGCCCAGTGCATCAAATTTCATCTCATGATAGCTGCCATACATAGAAGGGATATCCACTGCAAAATGCCGTTTCCTGTAAATATCCTCCCTGATTTCATAGTCTTCACCGGAAAGGATGACCCCCTTCAATCTTTCGAGGTAAGCCAATAGTTTTATGAGCTTTTTCTTACTGTCCTCCTCCTCAAAAGCCTTTTTAAGTTTTCCAAGATCGGGTAACCCGCTGGCCTGTAACTGGCCCAGATACCCATCTATTTCAGTGAATCCCAGGTTGTATTTCTGGTAAAGGAGCTTATAGAGGGTGATGGCCAGTTCCACCCTCTCTATATCAAGATCAGATATCCCGGGGATGTCAGAAACCTCTTCCTTAAGACGATCTCCTTTAAAATGCAACATGCCTGTCACATGGTCAAAACCCCCGGTATGATAAATATGGCTGACAACCCGGTGGACCCCGTCAATGTACGGCCCTTCCGTCTCGATCTGCTCATAAATATTGGGGGGCACAAAAGGCTTTAGCCCTTCTTTGGCCTTGGTATTCCAGAAATTCAGGGTCCCTTCCATCAGCCCGACGGTCTGGTTACTGCTCTCCACATGACTTTGCTTTCTCAAGAAGTGAGTAAGAGGATCCCTTCGAAGACAAATTTCATCGATCCTGGTGGAGATGTCCCTGAGCCTTCCCTCGGCTCCGATGTCATTGAAATAGGCAGGAAAAAGACGAGTCAACTGCTTGGCAAGGTTATAAACAGGGTTAATGTCGCTGTTCAAAAACCGGGTGATATCCCGGGGAAACAGGTCTGTATCTTTAATGAAAACCCCGCTCAATGAAAGGTGAATGATCAAACTGGACAGCAGCTTTTTAGACCATTTGGGATCAAGTTCAATGAGTTCGAGCCAGGTACGAATATTCTGAATATGGGCGGAATTCGCCAGAACTTGCCAGTCATCCCCCACCCCCTTTATCTCAGGTGCCTGAAATCCGAGGGACACGACCGAATCCATAAAAAAATCCACAAGCTCGTTCTTATCCGTCTTATAGACCCCACGGCCTATGTTCAAAACACAGTTCAATGCTGTCCCCGGAAACTTTTCTGGACTGATTTTTAAAATTGCAAAGGTCTTTTCCAGGGCTTGCTTGATAACCTGCGGGTTTTCATGCTGTATAAGCCAGGAAAGGGTTCGATTAATGTCTCTTAAGGTCTCCTCATGGATCGATGAAAGGCCTGTGAGATCCATGATATGGAGAAGGTATATCAATTTCCACTGATTCCCCTGCTCTTTATCGCTCCCGGCACTTAGGAGTTTTTGCGGAATCTCATTGTAACGGCCTACAATCTGACCGTATCCGGGAAGCTTAGCAAGTCGGCTCAGAATTTTATCCGGGTTCCCATCCGATTTCTGACTAATGCGTGCCAGTTCATTTTGCCATGCTTTGAGCTGTTTATGTGAAACTGATTTAAAAACCTCACCCAATCCTGCATCTTCAATGGCATAGCCGGACTCTTTTTCAAACCAGAGCCCTGCATCACCTTGTTCGAGCCAGTAATGATAGGTATATCGGTAGTAATCTTTCAAAAGACGGTTAATAGCGGTGAAGTCGGATCCGGAAGGGGCCGACTGGGAATAGGTTCTCCCGAGCTTATCCAATTGATAAAAACTTTTCACAAATAAAAAGAAGGTTTCTTCCGGGTATTGTCGAATCTGCTCAAATGCATAGTCCAACACACCCAGAAATCTGAAGAGATCTCTGCCCAAATCCTTGATGAGTTTCCGAATAAAAACGAGAAGATTATCCACCGCGTTGAGTTTTACTGACTCATTACGAGAAGAATCAATGGCCTGAAAAAATATGTCAACATACAGCCTCGCTGCCTCTGGTCCTTTGGGATGGGTCTTTAGCACGTTAAAATAATTCAACGAATAAGCCCTGGCTTCCCTCACAATAAATTCCCAGTTCTTGTACGGATGGCAGAGCTCTTCCAGGAAGGTCTGAACGCCCTTTTTAAGGCCGTAATACTCTCCCATAACCTCCTTCAGGATTTCGTACCTCT
>JAUUWD010000291.1 GCA_030589225.1 Desulfobacteraceae bacterium
CCATGAACCCCCTAGGAGGCTGTCTGAGAATGAGATATTTTTTCCAAGATCAAGTCGAAGATCCCGGACTTTGAGCCTGACGTCCCGCTATTAGCGGGAGGGAAAATAGCCATTCTCAGACACCCTCCTGGTAAGTTAGCATAGAATATTGCTGCTTACCATTGCGCTTCAGAATTTGATTCATTCGCCAGAGGTAGTTTTCCGTCAAGATAAGCCTTTACTGCATCTTTTACCGAACCGCTCGCATCGTTGGCTACATTTATCTTTGCGGCCTTGAGGGCCTTAAAGGCATTAGGGCCGCAAAATCCCGTGAGCAGCACATGCGCCCCTTTATCGCTCACCATCCTGGCCGCCTGAATTCCTGCCCCTTTCAGAGCATTCACATTCTCTTTGTTATCCAGCGCCTCAAAGGCAAGAGTTTCTGAATCAACGATAAGGATATACGCTGCCCTTCCAAATCGAGGATCAACGGCTGATTCCAGGTCCGTACCAGTTGACGTAACGGCTATTTTCATCAATGCCTCCCCTGATGCTCATTTGCCGCCCTATCTCGATCTTTCCCCGCATATTCGTCTAAGGCCTTCTGTAGGGTTTTCACCGCCAGACGGGCGCAATGGACTTTTTGATCAGGCAGCTTCTCAAGTTCTTTATAAAGTGCGTCCAGGTCTATCTGGCTCGCTTCTTCCAGCGTTTTTCCCTTTGCAAGATTCACCACAGCACAGGCAGACGCAACAGCACCAGGGCAGCCAAGAACCTGTATTTTTGCATCATTTATTCTTTCACCCACAACATTCATGGAGATCTTTATGGTATCTCCACAGGGGCCCGTGACATCCGTAATCTGATCCGCGTTTTCAATAACCCCGATATTCTCTTTCGCCTGAAAATATTGAATCGCCTTATCGGAATAGCCCGAATGGGAAAGCATTTTGTACACATCATCATGCGTTTGCTTCTCGTTCATCTAAACAGCCCCTTTCATATACTCAACACGAACTCTAGGAGGCTGTCCGAGAATGGCTATTTTCCCCAATCTCTGCGTCAGGCTCAAATCATAATCCTCGAAATACTCAATGTATTCCTGTGGTTATAATTTTCGCCTTCCTTGATCTTGGAAAAAATATCTCATTCTCAGACAGCCTCCTAGTCTTATTGCACAGCCCCACCACCACCGCCACAAACCTGGTCGTCCCCGATAGCAGGTAATTTGCCGGCAATCAGGTCCTCCACAACTGGCCGTATCTGCGGTCTTTCCGCGTCATAATAGACATCAATACCAACCTGCTTGAAACCCATTAGGGGGCGCATGCCGATACCCCCAACAATAAGGGCATTCACACTATGGTCCGCCAAAAGATTCACCGGTACCATGCAGCCCCCCTGAACATGGCTCTGATTCTGAACAGTTGACACATCTTTGATTTCTCCATTTTCAACATCCACCATGGTGAACACATCACAATGGCCAAAATGGCCCGATCTTTCGCCATCAAGACCACCGGTCCCCATTGACGGGATAGCAATTCTTCCTTCTTCCATATTTAATTCCTCCATTAAATAAATGTATCCAAGCTTCTATAAATTAGTGAGAATAATTCAACCCCTGACAATCCTGTTTACGATCTCTTCATATACCTTATTGATTTCCAGACCAGCCTTCTCCATAAGTACGTCCAGTTTCCCTTTGTCCCCCATTTCAACCATCTGTGAATCCAGGGGAATTTCTCCGAGGAAGGGAACGTCCATTTGGCGAGCCATTACTTTTCCCCCTCCACTGCCAAAAATGGAGATCTTCTTTCCACAATGGGGACAAACAAAACTACTCATGTTTTCAACCACACCCGTGATCTTCATATTCACCTGCTTGCAGAAATTGATCGATTTCCTCACATCCGCCAGGCTTATCTCCTGCGGTGTGGTTATTATGAGGGCTTCTGCATCAGGAATGGTTTGAGCCACTGTAAGGGGTTCATCACCCGTCCCGGGTGGGGAATCAACAATCAGATAATCCAGATCACCCCAGTCTATGTCGGATATAAATTGTCTTATTGCACTAATCTTCAAAGGTCCCCGCCAGATTACAGCCGTGTCCTTATCACCCAAAACCATTTCCAGCGAGACAACAGATAGATTATCAGAAAAACTATATGGTCTGACCACGCCCTCCTCAGGCATATCCAACCCTCCCTGGATATTCATAAGACGGGGAATGCTCGGCCCATGAAGATCAACATCCAGGAGGCCAACCTTTTTTCCATTTCTGCTTAAAAGCAAAGACAAATAGCTTGCGACTGTACTTTTACCAACGCCTCCCTTCCCGCTCATGACCAGAATCTTCCTTCTGATTCTGCCGAGATTATCCTCAATCATCTTGTCCTGCTGAGCCCTCTCCAAGTCTCCAGGGGTAGCAGCAGCGGTATTTGCTTCGTTCATGTCAATTTTCCACCTCTTGATCCGGTATCCTGTGTTGCACCATTCGAATTCGAAGGAAATATTACAATATCAGTACAAACAACCATCAACATACCCTGCAAAAGATAACCACAAAAAAGGGATTTTCAAGGACCCCATACAATATTCATCCGGTTCATGTCTCTCGCTTTAAAACAGAAGAACCTCCTCACAACACTATACTTAGTGTCTGAACGAAAACTAGGGATTTTTTCCAAGATCAAGTCGAAGATCCCGGACTTTGAGCCTGTTGACAAATCCCGCTCATCAGGGACGTAGAGATTGGGAAAAATAACAGTTTTCGGTCGGGCACTACTTAGTGCCGCGGGGAGGCCCCATATAATAGCAAACGTTTATCAGTCACTCCAAAATTTTATAATTTGAGCCAGGAATCCGAGTACAGGGATTTCCCCAAAATAACCCTGGTTGTCTTCACATAGTCAGACAGCGTCCAACCATCATTGGCTTCTTCGGGGAACGACTTTTCATCTACTGCCTCATCATCCATCACCTTATGGATCAGCTCCACAATATCAGGCCTTTTCCCGCGGGCAAGAGCAATTAATCCATCATCATACGCGTCCGCAATACAGGAATACATGCCGGCCCTCTCCAGCATCACCATATAGGTCTGGTTCAGGATTGGCCGAAGGTTGTCCGGGGGGCCGTTGGAAATATTCGAGAGCCCACACGTGGATTTTACACCTGGTGCAATATCCTGTAGCATCTCCTGAAAGGCCATCAGGCTTATTGCCTGTGGCTGCTGGATGTTCACCGGAGTGACAATCCCGTCAACAAACATATCCTCATTGGGAACTCCTGCCTCATTGGCAGCATAAAGAAGCTCAACGGCCAGGGCAGCCCTTTCGTTTTCATCTCTTGGGAGACCTTCCGGTCCCCACATCAATGCCACCATTGCGGCCTTGTATTTGACGGCAAGAGGTATCATCTTTTCATATCGCTCCGGCCTGACCATAATCGAGTTGATAATGGCCT
>JAUUWD010000233.1 GCA_030589225.1 Desulfobacteraceae bacterium
GCTGGATTTACGTATAGATAGCAGGAAGTGAAAGTCTGAATTGCAGAGCCAGCATGCTGGGAATGTAGTGCCTGTGCTGCTCATTATTTAGGTACTCATCAAAAGAGGTATTTCATAATTCAAGAACGGTGGCAAAGTTTAGAAAAGAAGGCGAATATTTCATTGAAGTTATGAACCTTGTTGATTTGAATAATTTAGGGCCATGCAGAACTTTCTTATAAGGCATTTTCATCATCCGTTTTAATACTGTTGTGCCAGATTTTCCATCATAGTAATCTTTCTCTGCATCTTGATCTATCATATCATTATGTTCCTTAATACTATCCACATCCGATACAATCCAATTCTCGAACATTATATCGGGAACACATATATGTATCTTTTTATCTAATTCATCCTTTTTATATTTTGTTGAAGATGAAATTCTATTGACAATTGCTCTTTTTACCTGGTCAGAAAGCTTAACCGCACTTTGTCGCCTTCTCTCCCTGTCAAGAACGCAAATAATAGAAGTAAAATAGCTCCTGAGCGCAAGTAGTAACGTTCCGTATGCCGCGTTTGCATAACCCTCTGGGGTAACATCTATTTCGTTGCACCCAATTTGTTAGCGGCCGCGTGAAAATGTCTCAAAATTGGTCGTTTAAAAATGCTGTCCATATATGAGGGAAACAGAAGGTGCCGGAACCGTTTTTTCCAGTTCCGACACCAGTTGGTAAAAGGATTTTAAGACTCGATCTGATCTTTCATGCGGTAACTTTTCCCCTCGATAACCACGGTTTCCGCATGATGCAGAAGCCTGTCAAGGATTGCCGAGGTGAGGGTGCTGTCATTGTTGAAGATTTCCGGCCAGTCTTTAAAGGCGCGGTTGGAAGTAATAACCAGAGCGCCTTGCTCATAGCGGAGGCTGATGATCTGGAACAAGAGGTCTGCACCTACCTTGTCAATAGGCAGGAAGCCAAGTTCATCTAAGATAAGAAGTGCCGGGCGGGTGTATTTTTTCAACTCCTGTTTCATCCGTCCGGAGGCCTTGGCCGCGGTGAGGGTGTTGATAACATCAATAGCGGTGGCAAACAGGACAGAGTTGCCCTTGAGGCAGGCGGTATAACCAAGGGCAGAGGCCAAATGGGTCTTTCCGAGACCCACACCGCCTAAAAAAATGATATTGGACTTGTTTTTGATAAAGTTAAGCCTGAAGAGGTTCTGGACCTGGAGGCGGTTGATTTTTTTGGGCCAAGACCAGTTGAACTGATCCAGGGTTTTGATGACCGGAAAACGTGCCAGGCGGATACGGCGCTCTATGGAACGATCACGGCGCATGGCAGCCTCACCATCAGCAAGTTTTTCAAGGTAATCCACATGTGACCAGTGTTTTCTCGCAGCCTGTGAGGCCAGGTTTTGGTGGTGGTCTTGCATAAAGGAAAGTTTCAAGTATATCAAATGTTGGTTAAGCAAGCTCTGTGGTTCTGTTTTATCATTCATGATGTTTCCTTTCGTAGATGGTCAGATCCGGCTGATCGACCTTGATTTGGAGGAGATCCTCTCGGCGGGTGAGATGAAGCGCACCTGGTTCGGGCAGACAGCGGGAGCGCTGCTCGAGCAGGTTTGTAATGTACTCTGAGGAGAAGGCCTCAAAAGTAAAGGCATCTTCCATGGCCCTGGCCACGGCGTCAGGGTCATAGATTTCGCTTAAAGCCACGATCTTTCGTACGTGGTGATGTGGGTTCATGCGGCGCTGCTCAAGCCTGCGATAATACTGCTCAGCCTTTGGAGACAGGGCTAAAAAGCGCATGAATATCTTTTGGTCACGGGCTTTTTTACGCTGATTGAGCAGCTCTTTGGGATGATCCGGATCTTCAAAGTCCTGGTATCGATCGTAGCTGCGCACATGGCGGGCAATCAGCTTGTCCTTTGAGTAGACACATAACCTGTCCGGATAGGCCTTTAGCGTAAGCCTGGTACCGGCATACTCGGCTGGGACCGAGTAGCGATTGGTATCGATAGTAATGCGAAACTGGCTGGAGGCCCTGACCTGTGAGACAGTAGCAACATCGAAGGGATTGGCTGGCAGTGGGTTTAAAAAAGGCCGTTCCTTTTCAAAAAGATCAAGCGGTTTTTGCCGGGTTTCTCCATGGATGCGCACATTGGCGATGGCGTCCAGCCAGTTGCGGGCCGCGGGACCGATGGCACTAAAATCCGGGATATGGAGACCGGCTAAGAAGTTCTTTTTAACATAACCCACCCCGTTTTCCACCCGGCCTTTTTCATTGCCCTTGCCGACATTGCACGGTTCAATGGTAAAGCCGTAGTGGTTGGCAAAATCAAGGTATTTGGGGTTCAATACCGGGGTCCGTCCGACAATGCGCCTCAATACGGCGGACTTGAGATTATCGACCATGATCTTTTTGGGAACAGAGCCGAAAAAATCAAAGGCGTTCTGATGACAGCCCAGGAAGTGCTCCATGGTCTGAGAGACGGTGAACTCCACATACATCATACGGCTGTAACACAGAACCATGACAAAGAAGCTGAGTCTTCTTCGGGTTGAACCCACATCGACAGCGCCGTATGAGCCCCAATCGACCTGGGCGCACTCGCCCGGGGCAAACGACAGCTTCAAAAAGGCTGGGGACTTTGGAGGCCTGACCTTTCTCACGTATCTCTTGACAATGGAGTAGCCGCCGTCAAAACCCTCCTCACAGATACGCTGGAAGATCTGGGTGGCGGTATAGGGATGGATCTCCAGCATGCGGACGATATCGGATTTGAAAGGGTCGAGCTTGCTGGGTCGCGGTGTTATCTTTTTTGGTCGGAACTTTGCGGCAAGCCATTTTCGGACCGTGCGCACATCGATCGCCAGTTCCGATGCAATCTGTGGGGCAGTAAGCCCTTCATGTTCTTTGAGATGCCTTATTTTGGAAAAGAGTTCATAGTCGATCATGATGTGCCCTCCCCGATCTGTTTGAAGATTTGAGCGAGAGATTGGAGCTGCCCGGGATATCTGTTTGTTGCCTCAATGAGTGCATCCAGGGCCAGTACCTGATAGAGGGGTTTTTGGTAGGCAATAAGACCGATGCGAATCAGCTCCTTCCGGGTCTGTGCCAGGGTATTGGCATCCATGTCGAGACGCTGTGAGATGACCCGGTCGGAGTAATAGCTCAGACCCTGGGCGTCGGCCACGGTGACAAGGAACAGATAAAGGGCTGCTGCCGAATGGCCTAAGCGGTCAATGTAATGATCACTGACCAGGCGATGATCCAGCCAGCTGAAAGTTTTTGGGATTTTGCGGATGCGTTGAGGACAAATCAGATGTTTTTGTACCATGGTAGTCTCCTTTATGTTGTGTGTTAAGGATATCTTTGCCCAATTGTTGCATACGGCGTGCGGCCATGGCGATGTCCTCTTGTAACGCATATCCGGTTAATTGAGCGATTAACCCAACTAAGACAGCAGGTTGCAAGGTTAAGGAATCTTGTAACGCATGGGACATAAAATCGTCTTTATTGTCATTATTTTCAGTGAGTTGCTGGTTTAAGGGATCTTGTAACGCATGGGGTGTATTTTTCTGTTTTCGCCGCCAGTATCCCGGGTGGGCCTTTCGCCAGCGCTGGACCCGCTCTACATTGTCAGGTCCGCTAAAGTAATCCTGGTTCTCGGGTTTCTGAAGCCACCGTTTCTGACTTGATGCCTTACTGGCCTTGCGGCATTCGGGTTTTAAACAGTATTTTTGATGGTTGGCATTGCGAGAGTCCGGTAAGAATAACCTTTTGCAATGCTTGCACTTTCGCCTCTTGATTTTCTGTGCCATTGGCCTCAAACCTCCTCGGACCAATGGTGTTATCATGAGTGAAGTAAACAAAGAAAATGAGGAGAAGAAAAAGCAGAGAAGAAAATCAGAAGAAGGGATTATACAGATAATTTTTCGGAAGAATATTGGAGGGAATAAAACAACATTTTCAAATCGCCAACTTTACAGCAGTTTCAGATTACCGGTGACAGGCTAAAAGGAAAGGGACTAATTTTTATCGTCAGGATAACGCTCAGCAATGGACTTTAATACATCCAAACACGAAAAGAACGCATCTATCACCTCGGGATCAAAATGATTCCCAGAG
>JAUUWD010000309.1 GCA_030589225.1 Desulfobacteraceae bacterium
TCGCACCTCCCGATCCCGTCCCGGTCTCGGGACGGGGAGGGCGGGCCGAAACAAATACGAATGACATAAATCCCAAATTCAAAACGTATCAATATCCTGTAAATATTGTATAAGTACCAGAAATGTTTTGGTCATTTGATATTAGAATTTTGATATTGTTTCGTATTTCGATATTCGTATTTCGGATTTAGTCGTTTTGAAAATACATCTATTTGGCCAAGTTACATTCTACTTTGACGTTTCCCTGCTATTATATCAAGCTTACCCTTGGGCTTCCCGCAGCCGGGTTTTTGTCGACAATCACCGGACATTCATACACGGCTTTAATATTGGAAGCCGTAATGACTTCCTCCGGCACACCTGTTGAATAGACGCGTCCATCCTTCAACATAACCATTCGGTCACAGTACCGGGACGCCAGATCGATATCATGGGAAACCACCACTACACTCAGGCCCCTCTCATGCGTTAAGGAAGAAATCAAGTCGAAGATTTCTTTTTTGAACCTTAGATCGAGGAAGGATGTGGGTTCGTCTAACAGAATAATCGTTGGCTCCTGGGCAAGCGCCCTGGCTATGAGTACCCGCTGTTTTTCCCCACCGGAAAGCTCATGGATGGATCGCTCCGCCAGATCAAGACATTGGGTGGCTTGTAAAGCCCTGGAGGCCGCCTCCATATCGCGCCTGCCCTCAAACTGAAAGCGACCCAGACGCGGAAAACGTCCCATGAGAACTACCTCAAGGGCAGAAAAGGAGAAATAAAAATGGGTTTCCTGGGCCACCATGGCCACCTCTTTTGCCACATCAGATCTGGTGTATCTGGATACAGGCCGATCTTTGAGCAGCACTTCCCCTTCTTGAGGGGTCAGTATTCCGTCCACCACCTTTAAAAGCGTGCTTTTGCCCGATCCGTTCGGCCCAAGCACGGCCAAAAGCTCGCCCGGCTTGACATCAAGATCCAGATCCCGGATAGCCCAAAAGTTGTCATATCTAAATCCAACCTTCTTTAAACTCAAGACCGGGTCCATCTACTTCCTCTTGTTTTAAGCAGGTAAATGAAAAAGGGTGCCCCGATAAATGCGGTGATTACGCCCACAGGCAACTCACTTGGCGAAATAATCGTTCTGGCGACCGTATCCGCAGCAATCAGGAAAACCGCCCCGCCCAGAGCTGAAACGGGCATCAGAAGGCGATGATCAGAACCAAGGACCATCCTCCCCAGATGGGGGACGATAAGGCCCACAAATCCTATTAGACCGGAAAAAGATACCACAAGACCGATAACCAGGGAGACAACGAGAAAGCAAATCATCTTTGTCCTTTTTATATCAACGCCCAATTGGAGTGCAGTTTCCTCCCCGGCTGTGATTAAATTTAAGTGTCTTGAGAGGCCGTAAAGTATGATAAAAGCCATAACAACAACCGGAGCAATTATTGCAAACTGGACGTAGGCGCTTTGAGAAAGATCACCATAAAGCCAGAAAAGCATCGTGTGAAGACGATCGTCAACCGCAGTGGAAATAAAAAACATGATGATGGCCGTGAAGAATGCATTGATAATTACGCCTGCAAGCAGGATAGTTGAGGATTCCATGCCCATTTTCCTCTGCCCCATGACCAGCACGAGATAAATGGTCAACATGGCTCCGGCAAAGGACAGGAGGGGTATCCCCAGGTTAAAACTGAATCCAAGCATGATGCCGAGCACCGCCCCGAAGGCCCCACCGCTGGAAACGCCCAGGATATAAGGATCGGCCAGCGGATTCCGTAAAATGGCCTGAAACACCAGACCCCCGAGGGAGAGCGAAAAACCGGCGAGTCCTGCAGACATAATCCTGGGAAGCCTGATATTGAGGACTATGAGCTTTGTCATCTCCTTAACCTCAGCGTCTCCAGTCAAAATGCCCCACAATTGAACAATGGTCACATCAGCGGTTCCCAGCAACATGGAGAGGAGTATGGTAAAGATCAGAAAAAGGAATAGGGCCAGGGATATGCGGATTACACGCATGGGACTCAAGGGTCTCTTTATGGTTTGCTGAATCATCTGCCCCATTCTACCTCGGGATGGATAAGCCTGGCCATAGTCTCCAGTCCCTTCACGATTCGAGGTGAAGGTCGGTCAAGGAGGTCGGAATTAATCAAATGAACCCTCCGCTCTTTCACGGCCGGTATGCTCGACCATTTCATCCAGTCCTTTCGTGCCCTTTCAAAGCTTCCCCCCCGTTCCATGGAGGATATTATGATCACATCGGGTCCCTTGCGCATGACTTCCTCTATGCTGATTCTTGGATAGGTGATCGGCTCGTCTCTGGCCATATTGTCTCCTCCCGCCAGCCGGATCACATCATGATGAAAGGTGTTTTTATTTACAGTCATGATAGGTTTAATATTTATCTGCAAAAACACAAGGGGCCTTTTCAGGGACATAGTCCTTGCACAGATGCGATTAACCCGTTTGCCCAATCGGGTTGACAGCTCCTTTGCTCTTTTTCCAACGCCGCAAAGTTCACCTATTGCGTAGATGGTGCTGATCACATCCTCTATATTTCGAGGGTTCACTATGTAAACAGGTATACCCGCCTGTTCGAGAAGTCTGACTGTAGTGGGTTTGTTGCCATCCTTTGTCCCTATGGCCAGATCAGGATTGAGGCTGACGATTCTTTCCGCGTTCAGGTTGATGTAGCTTCCAACATTTGGTTTCTGAGCAGCTTCAGGTGGATAATAGCTAAACTGGGTCACTCCTGCAATACGGTCTTCCAGCCCCAGATAATAAAGGATCTCGGTCAGGCTTGGAGCCATCGAAACAATCCTTTTAGGCGGTGTCTTAAGGGTCACTGTCCTCCCGAGTGCATCTTTAAAGGTGGCGGCTGGGGATACAGTGATCCAGGACAGTACAATTACACCAGCCAGCATGAGAATTGAATGCCTTAGAGGTATCTTTTTAACCTGGTAGTGATAACGAAATAGCCAGTTCATTAATCGGCCTAAACCACTACCTCGGGTAGTGGTACCATAATAAGGTTCTACCAGTTGAGTAATTACTTGGCCATAAGTGATCAAAAATGAATGACCAGGGAAAAACCTCACCCCGTGTTCTTATTTGGCAACTGTCCAAACATGCTCTTTGGGCTCCTCTTATGATGTAGCGTTGGATGGGAATCTCTTGACCAACTCAATCATTTCTTTGAAATCCTTTGGAGCTTCTTTATCTACTGTCTTTTTTTGCCCCTTTTTATCGTTTATTAAGTAGGTGG
>JAUUWD010000041.1 GCA_030589225.1 Desulfobacteraceae bacterium
ATGTTCCTGGGATTCTGCAAGTTTCTTCATAACAGGTTTGAGTTTTTTGTCCAGGGCCTTTTCCACTGCCAGTTGAATATCATCAGGGCTGAGGTTGGTCACGGAAACTGACCGGGCCTGTTTGTCCGGTTCTTTTGCAATCGTTGACTGGTTTGTGGTTATTTCGGACGTTTCGGAGGCAATCCCCTGTATCTCTTCCAGTGGGACTGTCCATTCGGCGCGATGTCCTATTCCAGCCAGCAGTACGATCTTCATGGCTGTTTTTTCTGGGATCTTGAAAGAAAACTCCCCTTGCTCGCTGGTCTTTCCTTTGAGAAGACGGTTTCCTTTGAGATCATAAACCATGACATCGCCTTTCTTGACCCTCTTTCCCCCGCTGAATTTGCTTTCAGTATAAACTGTGTCCCCTTCCACCCAGGCAAAAATCATGACTTTGTGGGCGCTCGCAGAACCGACCGCAAGAAACGAAGGTACTGAAAAAATTAAAAACACAAGGATCCTCTTAGTCCATCTACTATTGGCAACCATGATAATACCGTGTCTCATAAGTTCTGTCCCTGATTTTGGCAATTTATCATGTCATCAAATCACAGGAACAACCTAAAAAAATACGAAACAATATCGAAATGCGAATTTTCAAAATTCTAAACAAAAACATCATGATACGACCATTTCTCGTTTTGGTCATTGATATTTTTGTCATTTGTGTTTGTTTCGAGTTTCGATATTCGAATTTCGGATTTTCCCGTCCCCCACAGATGGGTGAAACGTATGAATTTATATGAATATTTCATGTTGCCATTTTAAGGCACTAAACTTTTGAGACGGGGCACTAGACCGGTTCACTGGAGACCCGAAGTTCACAAAAAACCCGGCCTTGCTCCGTAAGCCGGGTTTTTCAACAGCGCGTTGATTGCGAACCTGTCATTATCTATACGGAATAACTCCGGCTGAATTACCAGGCTTCCCGCTCCAGGCGTTTGTATATGAACATGAGCTGCTTTTGGGTGAGCTCCCCCACATGTTCGTTGATCCACTTCAGGTCACCGGAGACGATGGCAGCCTTGGCTTCGAGGGACAACTGGTACCCCTCCAGGGCCTCGGATCCTTTTTCCATTAACTCGCGCCAGAAATCCCTATCTTCGGTGGTCCGGTTTAACACCTGAGTGACCTGTCGCTTTTGGATGAGTTTTTCTTCCTCCGTTTCAGCCTCTTTAATGACGGCTTCAGTAGGTTTTTCAAAATGCTCCTTCAACGCTTCATTGATAGACGCCTTTATCTGGTCTTCGGTGAACGGTTTCGGCAAAAAGTCATGAACTCCCAGCTTCATGGCTTCCACAGCAGTGGAAGTAGTGCCATATCCCGTAATCACGATGACCTCGGTTTCGGGTTTTTCCTCTTTGACCTGTTTTATTACCTCCATGCCGTTGATGCCCGGCAGCCGGAGGTCTGCCACCAGCAGGTCATAGCGCTTTTGTTTGAAAGCCTCTAAGGCCAGCTCGCCCGTTCCTGCCCAATTGACATCATATCCTTCTTCGCTCAATACCATCTCGAGGCCCTTGGCCACACTGAGATCATCTTCCATCACCAAAATATTGGGTGGTAACGGATGATCGATTGCTGTATTTACCTGTAACGTTGTCATTTTAATCCCTCCCTTTCTTTCTGACTTTTTTTATTAAATTTAAATTCTGTTTTCCAAATTGTTTAATTTTCTGTTTGATATATTATTTCAGCAAGTGCCGTGCCAAAAATAAGAAACAATATAAAGAAACTTAAATCGGCTGAATTTGTTTTAATATCAAATGGTTGTATTCGATAGGCAGGAAACCGGCCTGTGCTTTGCAAAGGGCAGGCGTATGTACCTTTATACGGATGAGATAGCGGTATGGCTATTTATTGATATTATTTCAAATACTTATTTGCGTATAAATAGTTATTCGGTGGTATTGAATTTAATACGGGACCGGGGACCGGACATTCCTATTTCATTGAATCCCCAGGCTTTGAAGTCGTCTTTGCAGAATTTGCAGACAGGTGGTGCTTTTTCATGAGGGCTGAAAAATTTGACCTTTGTATGCCCACTCGTCTGGCTGCCTGGGTGATGTTGCCGTCTGCAGCCGAAAGGGCTTTTTGAAGGAAGGCTCTCTCGATTCGACCGAATTGGTTCTCCAGCAGATTCCGTTTGACCGATTTGAGTTCCTCCAGGGTTTCAGGAATGCTATCCTGGGTTCGATTTCGTTTTATCTCCCAATGATCTGACAGGCTTTGGTAATCCAAAACCCGGTCATCAGCGATGATCACCAGACGTTCGACCACGTTTTTAAGTTGCCGCACGTTGCCAGGCCAATCGTAGTTTACCAGCGTTTCAAGGGCATCGTCTGAGAACCCGTCTACTTGTTTTCCGATCTGGCGGCAGTATACCTTTAAGAAGTGATAGAGCAGCCTTGGAATATCATCTTTTCTCTCCCTGAGCGGGGGTATGAAGATGGGAAATACGTTTAAGCGGTAAAAGAGGTCTTCCCGGAAGTTCCCCTCATCCACCATCGTCTTCAAATCCCGGTTGGTGGCGGCAATGATCCGGACATCCGATTTTTTCAACTGGCTGGCACCCACAGGCTTGAATTCCTGCGTTTCTATAGCCCGCAGCAGTTTCGCCTGAATATCCACATCCAGATTCCCCACCTCGTCCAGGAAAAGGGATCCGTGGTTGGCCGCCTCGAAAATGCCGGCTTTATCCTTAATTGCACCGGTAAAAGCGCCTTTGACATGTCCGAACAGTTCACTTTCCAGCAGAGATGAAGAGAACGTACTGCAGTCCACCGCTATAAATTGCCGGGCAGCCCTTTTGCTGTGGGCGTGAATGGCCCTGGCGAATAGTTCCTTGCCCGTTCCGCTTTTTCCATGGAGCAGCACTGTACTATTGGTAGGGGCGACTTTTTGAATTTCATTAAATATCTTGAGAATCCTGGGGTTTTCACCGATGATATTGCTAAAGTCAAACCGTTCGCTGAGTTGCTGGCGCAAGGCAAGATTTTCCTCAACCAATCGCTTTTTCTCCATGGCCCTCTCCACGGCAAGCACGAGTTCATCGTCGGAAAAAGGCTTGGTAAGGTAATCAAAGGCCCCCAGCTTCATGGCCTCCACCGCGTTTTGTACTGAGGAATACCCTGTCATAACAATGACGTACACACTCAGTTTCTCCTTTTCCACGGTCCTCAGGATGTCCATCCCGTCCATATCAGGAAGTTTCATGTCCAGCAGGGCCAGATCATATGTGCCCTTCAGGATTGCATCGAGTCCAGCCCTGCCGGTCATACAGATATCCACAGAATGGCCCTTGTCCGATAAGGCCACACGACACCCATCGCAGATGACGCGTTCGTCGTCGATGATCAGAATATTACCGGGTTCCATGTGGCTGGCCTTTTGTTTCCTTGGAAGGTGCGTTTTGGAGAAGAGGAATCTCAATGGTAAAGCGGGCACCCTGCCCCGGCTGGCTGGAGACCTTTATATCCCCCTGGTGGTTCCAGACGATTCTATAGCTCACGGACAGCCCAAGGCCGGTTCCCTTTGCCTTGGTAGTGAAGAAGGGTTCAAACACTTTGCTTATGTTCTCTGGTGGGATACCACGACCAGTGTCTGCGGTCTCGACCCTCACGCACCTTTGGGCCGGATCTATTTCGCTCCGGATGCTGATCGTCCCTTGGTCTTGGATTGCTTCCACGGCATTGAGCAGAAGGTTAACAAAAACCTGATGCATCTGATTTACGTCTATAAGAATATCCGGCATTTCGCTGGATAAAAGCTTCTCCACGCGGATGTGATGTAGGCGAAACTCGTTTTCCAGCATGCTCAGGGTCTTTTCTATTATATTATTGATATTGGCAAAGGTCTTTTCAGGCTCCTTTTCCCGCGAGAATTCCAACAGATCCTGAATGATGGTTTTACACCGCATGGTCTCTTGAATGATGATTTCCAGGCCATCTCTGAAGGGCCCTTCCTTGGGAGCTTTTTTGAACAGGTTTGTGCTGTAAAGCAGGATGCCACCAAGCGGGTTGTTGATCTCGTGTGCGATGCCCGCGGCCATTCGGCCCAGGGCCGATAGTTTCTCGGTCTGAAGGGCCAGGTTGTCATACATGGACTTATGTTTTTCGATGAGTCGAGCCTTATCTATGGCGCAGGCACATTGCTCGGCGATGGAGACCAGGAAATTAAGCTCCTCGTCTGAAAACTTCCTTTGTTCGGTGAAAAAGATTCGAACGATCCCCACTACATTGTCTCCGAGGAACAGTGGGGCATCAAGCATCATACGAATCCCTTCCTCCCGTGCCTCCCTCGGATACTGAACACGTGGATCAGCCTGAACATCCTCAATAATTATGACCTTGTTCTGCATGCATAATTCAGTGATGACCCTGTGGGTGGAGACGTGTCCCTTGGAAAGGTAACGCTCGCTCAAGCCATATGCAGCGCTCAACTCCAATTTATCTGTCTCCAGGTTGAGGATCCGGAGAAGGGAACCTTTGGCATTGATGGCCTCAGTGACCAATTTCACTACCAGGTCCAATACTTCCTTAACATCTGTGCTGGAATGTACTGATGTGCTGACATCCCGACATACACTATAGAACCTCGCAATATTAGCAGAAGTGTCCATGGCAAGCTCCTATTTTAACCCCAACCTTACTCAAAATGGGGACCAAACACGTTATTGCAAATCCCCTTGCACTATTCATTTCTCTCTCCCAGGTGGCTTCGAAGGGCAGTATGGCTAGTTTACCGAAAGAGCTCCAATATTCCAACATATTATTAAATCAATATTGTGGTGTCAACGGGCGCTGACCCACGTTTTCACTTACCTCTCTCCCAATCAACACTTTTCACCGCTCCTAATTCCTTGATTATAGTTGGTGTTACGTGGGCTAATGAACTACCTCGCAGCAAGCTGTGGGGAATTAACCCTTGTCCGCCTGGCGGATTAAAGCATATGGCATTTTTTTTAGATACTGAGAAATTCTGCTTGACACTGAAGAGATTCTCAGATAATCATTTTATCAGATTGTCTGACATTTATTATTTAAAACTCAGCCATGAACAAACAAAAAACAATATTTGATCCCATCAAAAGGACGAGGACCTTCGAAGACGTATCCGACAAGATTAAGCAACTGATTTTTGATGATGTCCTTAAGCCTGGTGAGAAACTTCCATCAGAGGCACAACTTGCTCAACAGTTTGGCGTGGGTCGTCAAACGGTCAGAGAAGCACTGCGTCTTCTGGAGATTTCCGGTTTCATTACTATACACAGGGGAGGTAGCGGAGGACCGATAATCAAAGATACAATCCTTAATAGAATAAGCGATCTCTTTTTGGACGCTTTTCGAATAAAAAAGGTTACATTAGCAGAGTTAACAGTAGCTCGGTTAGAAATTGAAAAGGTGGTACTGAATTATGTGATCGACAATGTTGAGGAATCGGATATTATAAGTCTCCAGAAAAATGTCGCTGAAGCGAGGAAGAAAATAGACAATAAAATAGTAGCCACTGAAGAGAATATTCAGTTCCACACTTTGCTGGCCCAAGCCTCCAGAAACCACGTTTTTTTTATTGTTGTCGAATCGATTATGGCCATAGTGGGTGATTTTCTCAGTCGAATCGGGCCGGATGTTAAAACTTCGGATAATGTAGTCTCATATCATGAAGATATAGTAAAAGCAATTGCCGAGAAGAAGCGAACAAAAGCCATCAATTTACTCGAACAGCATTTACTTGAAGTAAGAAACCGGCTCAAGCCTTTTGTTAACCAAAAAAAAGAGAGCAATTCAAAATAGATGGGAAACAGATAAGGCGGCCAAAGATCTGAACGGGGAGAAGGTCCGCATATTTTCTTACCTCATAAGTATCTCAATAAACCTACTCGCGGTCCTGCCTCTGTCCGGAACAACGACGTACTCCAGTCTGTCTGTCTACGTCAATAAGATTCGCAAGCCTCATTGCCGGGAGTATTTAGAAAAAGACAAATCCACAAGAAAGGAGGGAAAAAATATCTATAAACCTTTTTTACAAGAACGAGGAGGTATTAAAATGAAAGACAGGTTAGTGTTCAAAAGAATGAGTATAGCAGCCATACCGGTATTGGTAATGGTGGTTTTTTTATTCATGACAGGTGCTGTGTTGGGAGCAGAGTGGCCAAAAGACGTAGCTGTCATCTCACCGGCACCAGGAGCCTCGGTCCATATGGTACTCGTGGGCTTCGGCCAGGTCGTGCCAAAGTACACACCAATAGAAAACTGGATTGTGCAGCCCCTGGGAGGCCCTAAGTTATGGTTGCCCATGATGAAACAGGGTAAGTGTCATTTTGCCAATCACAGTGCTGCTGACATTCTGAATGCCTTTTTAGGTCGTGGACTTTATGCCAAGATGGGTCCCCAAGCTGTGCGTACTGTCGCAGCTGGGCACGATTATATGTTCATGTTTTGGACAACGCCGGACAAAGGCATACGTTCTATAAGCGATCTCAAAGGCAAGGTTGCCTATATAAAATTCAAGGCAAACCCCATGTTTACAGAAATGGCGAAGAACCAGCTCGCATCCGCAGGCCTTACCTTCAAGGACTTAAAAGCTGTCCTGGCATTTTCAAGTATTAAAGAGGCCATAAGGGGTCTCATCGAAGGCAGAGTAGATGCCATACTTTACCCCGTTGTGCCTGGTGCGGTAATGCAAATAAACGAGGCCAAGGGGGAGTGCGCATTTGTTAATCTTACAAAGAAGCAGGCCAAATATGTGGCTGACCACATGGAGGGATACTATATAGATGATATACCGGCAAATGATCCCCGGTTCCGCAACAAAAGCCCTATACCCAATGCCATCTGTTATCAGAATGCCATGTTCACATCGGCCAGTATGGATCCGGATATCGTATACGGGGTAGTTAAGGCCATCTTTGATCACAGTGATGAATTTGCGGACACCCATCCCGCTGCGAAATACTGGAACTTGAAACACAGGCCCATTTGCCTTGCGGTGCCTTATCATAAGGGTGCTATCCGGTATTTCAAGGAAAAAGGGCTCTGGACAGAGGAGGCCCAGGCGTACCAGGAAAAGGTGTCAAAGAGACAAAAGTAGCATTAAACAGTCTGAAAATAAGCAATGATCCGTTACTGGTCCGGGGCATTAATGCCTGAGAAAAAGGGCGAAAGATGAATGAATCTGAAGCTGGCATGACCTGGAAAGACCGCGGTCTGAGATCAAATCTGGCAGTTTTTATAGCAATTGTATGGTCTATCTATACTCTTTCTTACCTGTGTAATGTTTTCTTCTATTTAGGTGTGGTTGTTTATCCCCTCACCCACAGGGCCATCAGCGCGGGGCTCATCTGTATTCTGGTATATCTTCTTTTTCCCCCACGAAAGGGGATGCCGATAGACAAACTGAAATGGTATGATGTGGCACCTATTGTTATAATCATTGCCGGCTGCGCTTATATCGCTGTGAACGCAAACGCCCTGGTTGCTGAAGGGAGGCTAATACCTTATCGATCTGAGATGATTTTGGCCTCCCTTCTCTTCATCTCTGTAATCGAAGCCACCAGACGCACTATAGGTTGGGTCTTAGTCGGTCTAATAGCCTTCTTCTTTTTTTACGCTATCTACAGTAACCACTTCCCTGGTTTTTTGCGCAGTACGGGCTTTTCCTATCCTATGGTGCTGGGCTGGATGTACCTCAGTGCAGAGGGCTTCTGGGGGATGATCATTGGAATTGTATCCACAATTGTCGCTGGATTCATCATATTTGGAGGCTTTCTGAGAGCGTTGGGGGCAAGTCAGTTTTTTAGTGACCTTGCCCTTGCCTCAGCAGGCTCCATGAGAGGTGGTGCAGCTAAGGCGGCTGTTATTGCCAGCACCTTTTTCGGAACCATATCAGGTTCCACCGCGGCAAATGTTGCTACAACTGGACAGATCACCATCCCACTGATGAAAGAGACCGGATACGAGAAAAATTACGCGGGTGCGGTCGAAGCCACCGCCTCCCTTGGTGGCATGTTTATGCCACCTGTTATGGGAGCAACGGCCTTTCTCATCGCCGAATTCCTCCAGATTACCTATTGGAGTGTCTGTGTTGCAGCCTTTCTTCCAGCCATCGCCTATTATGCGACCCTGCTCGCGCAGGTCGATCTGGAGGCTGCTAAAATCGGCCTAAAAGGGTTGCCCCGGGAACGTTTGCCATCCCTGAGGAAAACGCTAATGGGGGGTTGGCAGTATCTGGTGCCTTTTGTGATTCTCCTGTTCCTTTTGGGAGTTCTCAGGTATTCAGCACAAACGTCAATCATGTATACGTTAGGGGCCTTGATTGTTGTGAGCTTTATCAAGAAGGAAAGCAGACTGACTCCAAGAAAATTGCTTTCCGCACTTGAAGATTCAGCTAAGGGGATGATGCCCATAATCCCACTTTGCACGGCTATTGGTATCCTCATTGGCTCCATACAAATGACCGGTGCCGGAACTCAGTTTACCTCTGAGATTCTCACCATAAGCGGTGGTAATCTCATGGCTCTCCTGGTAATGACCGGGTTCGCTGCCTTTATATTAGGCATGGGTATGACTGCCGTGGGTGTCTATATATTGACGGTTGTCCTGCTTGCCCCAGCGTTAATAAAGGCAGGAGTAGAACCAATCGCGGCCCATATGTTTTTATTCTACTTTGGCTGTCTTTCATTTATCACACCGCCCGTATGCGTGGATGCGTATATCGCCGCTGGCATTTCAGGGGGTAGTCCCTTTAAAACAGGTTTCCGCGCCGTGCGCCTGGGCTTCGCTGCATTTCTTGTGCCCTGGGCCTTTATTTTCAACCCCGGTATTCTAATGATCGGTTCCCCCATGAAAATAATCATGACTTTTTTCTTTGTTACACTGGGTGCAGTGGCAGTGGGGAGCGCCTTTGAAGGTTATCTTCTCACCAATCTCAGAAGATGGGAAAGTATTCTGCTGGCATTAAGCGGGATCTGCATATTCATCCCAAATGCCATAACCAGAGGATTTGGGCTTGCTTTTCAGGCCCTGTTCTTGTGTACACAGATTATACGAGTAAGGAAAGCCAGATCTTTAAAACAAGTAATAGAACATAAAGGAACAATTTATTCCTAGGCCATCTGGGAAATATCAAGAAGGAGACAGGCATGAGAATTGATGTCCATAATCATTTTTATCCCACAGGGTTTCTGAAACAATTGGAAAAGGACGGGCCTGCTGCCGGTGTTACCGTTGAGACAGATGAATGGGGTAGGCAAATCATTGTCCAGCACGGGAACCGG
>JAUUWD010000047.1 GCA_030589225.1 Desulfobacteraceae bacterium
GGTCGAAGCTCAAATTTCAAATGAATGTCAAATGACAAATGCCAAAGAATATATGTCACCCATTAGTTCAAACGCAGCCTACGCTGGTGAAGATACACAATGGGAAAAAGAGTAACTTCTCAATAAGTCCAGCCTGTATTAGAAAAATCCCCCTCAATCCCCCTTTGCAAAAGGGGGAAGAAGTCGGAATGCCCGGACTTATTGAAAAGTTACGAAAAAGATAAATAACTGATCGTTTTGTAAAACATTTTGACATTGGGGTTTTGGATTTGATTTGACATTTGGATTTTGTCATTTGAACTTTATTCCATAGGGCATAGGGCAAAGAGCATAGTGTAAACCGATCTGTGAATTTCTGTCTACTTTATGTGAAAAGACGGAGCGAAGCGACTCCTTAACTTTATGCACTTCAAACTTTAGTTCACTTTAGGCACTTTTCCGGTTTATCCGGTTTAGAGGTATCATGTTTGATTTGATTGTAAAGGGCGGCATTTTCATGTATCCAATAATTTTTTGTTCCATTGTAGCACTGGCCATTTTTCTGGAACGCTTGTGGGTGCTGCGAAGGAAGAATATCATACCCCAGGACTTCGTCAACAACGTGGAAGGCCTGTTGAAGAAACAAAAGATATCAGAAGCAGTTTTTTTGTGCCAAAATGATATATCGTCCATTGCCAAGATCTTTTTGGCCGGTTTAAGAAGTACCCAAAAGGGTATGTGGCTGGTCAAGGAAGCCATTGAGGAGAGAGGGAGCCGGGAGGCAACGATCCTTGAAAAAAATGTTGATATCCTGTCCACCATCGCCAATCTAACACCCTTGCTGGGACTTCTTGGCACGGTTTCGGGAATGATCAAGACCTTTAATGCAATATCAGTGCAGGGTATTGGCAACCCAGCCCCTCTTGCAGGTGGAATTGCCGAGGCGCTCATTACCACGGCGACCGGTCTGTGCATTGCAATACCGACCCTCGTATGTTATCGCTTTTTAAAGGATAAGGCGAGTAACCTTATTTTTGAAATGGAAGAAAACTCCATTAGACTTGTAGACCTGATGGATAACTACAGCAATTCGAAGTAGTATAATTAGTGCCTGAACGAAAACCCCGTTCAGGCACGATTTTGGATTTTGGATTGCTGAGTTTGGATTCAAAAAAGAAAGCAATTTCATTGGGTTTGAAGTTTTGGAGTAAAACTAGAAAACCATATTTCGAGTTTTCCTTCAGGCATTAATTATGCGATTTAAAAAAACTAAGGATGAAGAGCCAAGGCTGGGTATTACACCGCTGATCGATATTGTCTTTTTACTTCTGATCTTTTTTATGGTGACCTCTCATTTCCATATGGCTTCTGGTATTTCCATAAGGCTGCCCAAGGTGACGCAGCGGGCGTTTAATAAAGACAGTGAAAAAATCACACTCATGATCGACAGAGAGGGCCGCACATATCTAAAGGGGGATGTAATCGATCTTAAAAAACTCGCAACCGAGCTAAAGGGCCTGGTTGTGAAGGAGGGCCTGATTCACCTTCTTTTGGAGGCCGACAAAGACGTAGCTCACGGAAAAGTGGTTCAGGTTATGGACCTTGCAAAAAGAGCCGGAGTGTTATCTATTATTATCGCAGCCGATTGGAAACCTGAAAAGGTGTTGTAAGTTGAGGTCTAAGAAAAGAAAGTTTTGGAAATTTGCACTGCTTATCCTGTGTTTCCTGGCGCCCCTTTTGGCCTGGCTGGGATTTGGCGACAATGGTCTTATCCACCTTTACCACAAGGAAATGGAACGACAGGCCCGCGTTGAGACAATACGCCAGCTTGCTGAGGAAAATCAGAGTATGCTTGAAGAGATACGCCGCCTTCGCACTGACATGGAATACATAGAATCAGTGGCAAGAAAGGAACTTAACCTGATTAAACAAAACGAGATCGTCTACCGATTTGACAAAAAAGACAATCACGACAATACTGTAAAAGACATACAATCAAAGACTCAACAGACAGATCAGTAACTAAACTTAGGGGCTTTGCCCCAATTGGAATGTTGGAATACTGGAATATTGGGGGATATTGCATAGTGCAAAGAGCATAGGGCATAGGGCAAAGAGAAAAAACTTCATGCGCTATGCACTTAACGTATTTTATTCCATGTGCGAGGCAAAACACCATGCCTCAACAAACCCCTCTAATTTTAATGAGTTGTAGAAATTCCGAGATGTTAGAATTGCTGCACACTGATAAATCAGAGATATCAGAAAGGGAGGTACAGGGTGATGGAGAAATCAAATGATCTTTTAGGCGAAATCTTGAACTATGGACCCTCACAGGGCACCTTTTTCTTGGTCCTCCAAAAGATGAAAGAAGAGGGACGGTCCAGCGAGGTTATCCAGGAATGTCAAAAGGCCCTGAGTCTCTACCCTGACGACCTCCGCCTGCGCACCTTGCTGGCTGAATCTTACCTGGACCTGGGATTTATCGGCCTGGCAGAAACAGAACTTGCCACGGTTACTTCACGCCTCGGAGATCTGGTGTCAGCATATAAGCTTCAGGCCGAGATTTACACCAAACAACAGAGGACTGAAGAGGCCGTTTGGGCATTGAACCAATACCTTGTACACAGGCCGGATGATCATGACGCACTTGATCTCCTGGATAAGATAAAATCAGCAGTGGAAGGAGAAAAGCCCAAAGCGACGCAGGCCGTAAAGGATTTTGCCCGGACGGAAGAGGAGAGGATTGAAGAACAGACAATAATAGGAACACCGGAGATCATTGAAGATGTCGTACGAGCCCCTGAAGAGGATATTGAAAGTGAGCATGTGCCGGAATCCCCTGAACTATCCGAAGATGTAGTACATTCACAAGAAGAAGATATATTGGAATCTGTAGTGATCCCTGAAGATATCACGCGTGCCCTGGAAGAGGATATTGAAAAAGAAGTATTAGTTGCAGAATTACCTGAAGAACGGGTCGACCAGGAAGAGAAAGATGAATTTGCTGAACTGGCAACAACTGAGCTGGCAGAAATCTACTACAATCAAGGACTAATCAATGAGGCCATAAACACATATGAATTGGCCCTGTTAACCAACCCCGATGACAAAACTTCCATGGAACGTCTTGCTGAGTTAAAGGCCCTGAATGTTGATAAGCCGGAGCAACAGACTGCTGCGGATGATATCCTCAGGGAAAGAAAAAAAAGAATGATCACGGTTCTGGAAGAATGGATGGACAGGATCCAGGAATTAAGCCATGCCTGATAAGACACTCAATTTTGACTTTGCAGCCACATGCATTGGAAGCGTGCCTTTTCAAGACATTGAAGACACTTGCCGGGATATCCTGAATCATCTGCCTGTAATGCCCTTTTGGCCGCAGTTTGTAAAACGCAGCCACCTGGAAGACATGATCATCCAATTCAGTGAGGGGCTCCCCCTCCTGAGGATAATTGAAGAGAAAAGATCCCTTGTCATATCCGAAACAGGCAATACGGAATCGGAACTCGTTGACTTTTATGAGCATTTCCTGGCCCAGGATACAGATCACTTCGCCGTTGGCAGAGACTATGCCCCCGGACTTTACACCCTTTTAGAAATCATTGACCAGGGTGCGATCCAAAGTCCCTGTATAAAAGGTCAGACTGTCGGGCCTGTCACTTTTGCAGCGGCTGTCACCGATGTAAATGGCAATTCAGTGCTTCACAACCCCGAACTCCTGGAGGCCATGACTCAAGGCCTGGCCATTAAAGCACTCTGGCAGGTTCAAAAACTTGCCAGCTCCGGGAAAAAAACGGTCATTTTTCTGGATGAGCCCTACCTTTCCGGCTTTGGATCTGCCTTCACATCCATTCAACGCCACGAGGTCGTTGATCTGCTTAGCACGGTCATCCATTACCTGAAAGATAACTCAGATACCCTGGTCGGCATTCATTGCTGCGGAAACACAGACTGGTCTATGATCGCAGAGGCAGGCCCGGACATAATCAACTTTGATGCCTTTGAATATATGGATTATTTCCTGCTTTATCCGGATGATATTGCGCGATTTCTCAAGAAAGGCGGCACAGTGGCCTGGGGCATTGTCCCCACATCAAACTTCACCGGTGATGAATCAGTGGAAGATCTTTTTTCAAAACTTGATGAGGGGTTCAACCGCATTTATGAATGGGGCATTGATCCTGCCATACTCTCCGAAAGGTCCATTCTCACCCCGGCCTGCGGCATGGGTACCATGACACCGGAAGCCGCAAAAAGGGGCTTCGACCTTCTGTCAAACTTATCCCAAAAGCTAAAATCCCCCTCAATCCCCCTTTGAATAAGGGGGAAGATTTATTCACCATTTCTTAACGGGGAGGGCACGGGTGTGGCTTTGAGGCAACACCCCATAGGGGCGCGGGGGGCATCGCTCTATAGAACATAAAAATTCGAATCTCGAAATCCGAAATTCGAAACAATATCAAATGACCAAAATCCAAACGACTGAAACTGTACTGTGCGACATTCGGTTTCGAGACTGCAACTTGGTGTGTTTGTTTCTGTCATTGGAACATTCGATTTTTAAATTTGTTTCGGATTTCGATATTCGGATTTCGAATTTAACACCTAGTGTCATCGTTCTCGGCAGAGCCAATTGACTCTGACCCCGCCCAGAGGACCGGGTTTTACATAAACTAATAAGTCACTTATCACTCAATCATAATATATCACTTTAATCATTTGGGAGGAGAACTTTCCGGAGATGCAGGCAGTGATGCCTTTTCTTTTCGCAGTACAATTTTCTTCCACAGACCTCCCTCACTGAAACAACGCCAGCCCCAGCGGAGCCATTTCAGAAGAGAATGTGCAAGCCACAGTGCCCACAGGAGCATAAGGATACGGAACATAAATAATGGCAAAGTCAGCGCCCAGGGTTGAGGCATGATAGCTGTGATTCGATCCTGAGTCCAATTTAGCCACATATTGGATGAACCGTTGCCAGAGATCTGCATGTTAGGGATGCCCAAAAGGCCTTTTTGAATAGCGATGTACAGGCCGATCAGGGCGGCGATGGTCCAGGCCGCAAGTATCACCTGGGTCATATTAAAAGAAAACCACCCGCCATCAGGCAGACGCTTCTGGCGCAACCCGAGCGCCAGCAACCAGCCGACAATCATGATAGCCACAAGCGGATGCACCTGGGTCAGTCCCAAACCCAGCAAGAGCCAGTCACGGGTTTTAAGTGGGGTCCAGGGCACTCTCCCCAATCCAATCGCTGCCAGGATGACGACAATTAAATAACTCCAGAACAGGACGGCAGGACCCATACGTGGGCCGCCAGTCATTAGAATCCAACGATTCCTGGGCATTTGAAAGCTGACATTGGCGTTCACGGCCTCCTGTCCAATGCTGACATACGGACCTTTAGTCAACAGTGAAGAATCCGCTCTTTGGTGCCATTCCACATCGACAGTCTGGCTTCCAGGTCGGAGGGGGATAATCACTTCCCGCTCACCCTCTTTGATGGGTTGTCCTTTCCCCAATATCCTAACCTGCTGAAGCCTTGCCCCATCCGGCAAGGTTATTTTATGCTGACCTCCCTGACTGCTCCGCAATTTCAATGAAAGATCGGCCCTGTTAAAACGCTGACCCGGAGTAAATATCAAATTTACTTCATCAATGGTCAGCACCTGACCTGGTATTGCCTTTGGCCGGGATACTTCAATCTTCACTCCTTCACCCGGCCATGGTCGCCACCGGGGCTTCCAGTGTCCGGATTGATCCTGATGGTGTATTATCGGAATACTCGATAGTTCACAGTGCCATATGGGGCTTGCATCCAGGATCCAGGACTCTGTCCAGGGGGCAAATCGCGGCGCCTGAAGTTGGATCAGATTTTTCTGTTTCAGGGTAGAGTTCCATCTGATCTCCTTCATGTTCGGGTCCATATGGATGAAGGCCTTCCCATTTTCAATACGTATTCCAGCCGTTGTTACTGCTTCATCGCTAATCAAAGGCACGGAAAGTACGATCGGCATCCCGAGAGGTGTTATCCGCCTGACCGTAGTCCGGATCTGCCAGTCCAATCCCAGATATAAAACCCGTTCAATATGGAGAAAAGGCGGAAGTGTCATAGCAGTCCTGGCAGGCTGTCTTGATTCGTTCTCCTCTTGCCTGATCAATTTTATGCTGGCTTTTGCCCTGCCATCATTATCCACACCCTGCACGATCCATCCCTGGCTTTGTATGGTCACCCGGTAAGGCTTCAAGGGCAATAGAATTTGAAAAGCATTTTCTGCCGGCATACTGCCGGTTAGGGTCACCCTGTGTATCCCCTCGGGAACCATAATCCACAACGAACCGTCACTGTCCCTGGCCAATCCCCTGGCGGGCTGAGAACCAAGGAGCACCTGCTCAGGTCTCCAGGACTCTAACGAACCGGGCAGAGGAATGGCAGTTTTTACGGCAGCATGGACCTCAAGAAGGATACGGAGACTGTCAGGGGTTGCGGTCAGCTCCATTCTGGGGCTTTCCGCGCATTTTGGCAGACAATCCGGCTTTTCCAGGAGTCGTTTCTTGAGTTCATTTAAAAGCTCGGCCGGAGGGAAGCCGTCGCTTTTTTTCGCCCCTGCTGCCGGCCCTGACACAAGCAGCATACACACCAAGGCTGCTGTAAAGATGAAGCTGCCAGATGGCAACTTCCACTGACGGAACCCCATCAAGCACCAAATCAAAACAGTAAGTAAAAAAACGCGTACAAATGCAAGAATGAGATTCATCCAGGGCGGCAACAGCCAGAGACTAACGTGTTGGTCGCGGTTTACCGGCCCGTTCCATTTCATGGTAAAGGTGCGCCATTTCCACCTGGGCAACCCCGGACCTGTCTGAATCAGTGCATTGGGGTCCTGGATGAGCACTGCCTGCTGCTGGTGCTTATAATACTCACGTTTGTCCTGCATTGATTCTGAAACTGCGTACGACTTGATTCCTGGTGGGGCTTTTTTTGCCTTTGACACCGTTCTTCTTACCCTGCCCTCATCGCTCTGGATCCCGGCGTCCATCCGTTGTGAGCCGGCCATCCAGACACCAACTCCTGGCGAGTCTAATTGGGGGTAGACACCCCATCGGACCTGCTGGACCATAAAGGGGATGGCCAGGACCAGTAAAGTTACAATAGAACCCAGTCGCCAAAAATTTACGAGCTTTCTGAACCAACCCTCGGGCAGAAACCGTAAAAGAGCTGACGCCGCCAGCAAATGGAGCCACACAAGCCGGGGAGAACCGGGTTCATGATAAGTGAGCGCAACCGTTACAAGCGCCAGTATGCCCCAGCGCCAGTTCCAGAGTTTGAACACGGCCAGGGATATGATCAAAACCAGGAAGAGATCCAGAAGAGTCCACCTCTCAAACCATGTACCGGGCATCACATCCACGCCTCTTGCTGTGAGGAGACGCCAACCGGATGGTAGATTTAGAGAGCCTGTTACAGACTGGAAGTCGTGATCCCACCCAACAGCGGGGAGGGTCCTGGCCGGTGTATCTAATCTGGATTCAGCCACAAGGTTTAGTTGGCCCCTCCGGAGTTCCACCCCTGGCTTCTTGTCCTTGCCATGGCTGGTTATGAGCTGATCTTTCCCATCCACAGATACCCTCCCAAGAGCAGCAGGGGGATTCATGGTCAGGTACCATTGGCGGCTCATTGTCCCATGAATCTGGTCCTGAATGGTTAACCCTTTTCCATTAAAATCAAGCCACCAGTTTCTTTTCAAATGCAGTTGGTCCGGCGCAGGATCAGGATCGCCTCGACGGATTTCTTTAAACATTATTTCATCATTAGGTTTAAGGACAAATGCAGAGAACTTTTTCCATTTTGAAGGCAGGCCTGTCTGATGGGGATCGATGGATGGAACCCCCTGGACGTTCACCATACGCAAGTGATTCTGAGGCTGGAACGCCCAGATCTCCTGCCCATAAGGCACATTCCCAGGCCCAATTTTATGAACCGGACCTTCTGACCGCGCAAGGACCTGAATCTCCCATCGGCCCGGGCGTGCCTGTATCATCAACTCGCCCTTTTTCCCAAGCCTGGCAGGCAGGGAGCTTACAATACTCAGGGGAACAAAATTCTCCAGAAGCACTCCCTTTAGTTTGATCTCTCTCGCCTGACCAGAGACATTGACTTTCAAATGAGTTGTAGCGTGCATGGGGATGGTATCTTGAATTAAACGATAGACCCGGACCCCCAATCCCTCCTCCTGTGTTCGTAGTGTATCTTGCTTTTGGAGCCACAGACGTCCGTCGCTCTCCAGCAAAGGAAAGTCCACGGGTTCGTCATTTATTGCAAGACTAACCAGACCGCTCGCATACGGGACACGGATCATTTCCGGCAGATCACTCCATAGAAAATAGCCATCCACCATGTGCTCTCCTTGTGTCACGTAAACAGAAGGGATCTGTCTTTTCCCCACCACTGTTACGACCTTTCCGTCGACCTTGACATTCTGTGGCCATGTCTCAGGTCCACCCGGCAAAGGGACCCATCCATCCTTAAAAACGAGCCAGCTCTGGCTGAACCGGCCTCCTTTCCGGTCAAAATCCAGGTCCAGGCGCGATGGCCAGATGCATCGGTATGCATCTCCGCTGTTGTAGGAGGTGGGACAAAAGCGCTCATCCTGACCGTGAAGAACCCAGGATTTCCATGTTTCAAGAGCAGGTGGTATTGTGTCCGTATCAGGAGGCGGTGCACCCCATGCTACGATCATGCTCATGAAAAAGACCGAGATAAAGACGAATGCTCGAAACTTCATGTTTTTCCCCTTCTCTGTTACCCTAATTGATTGATGCTCAATTAGGTGGTATTGGGTATTGGTTATCTGGTATTGGTTTTAAGGTGTTTCACGTCTTATCTTATATTACTTCCCTTTCAACATCTCTGCTGCTTTTTCGTTCATCAGGTCCCATGCCTCCCGGACATGCCGTTCCTCTGTCGTCCTCTGTCCAATTGCCATCCGAAGAACATATTTTCCCTTTAAGGTTGTATGGGTTAAAAACACCTTTCC
>JAUUWD010000193.1 GCA_030589225.1 Desulfobacteraceae bacterium
TCAATCAGGTGGTATTGGGTATTTGCAATCAGGTATTGGTTTTATTGTATTTCACATCATATTTTGTATTTCTTTGATGAAGAGATATAAAAAATGAAAAATATTCCTCTAAACCAGTACCCAGTACCGGATACCAAGTACAACCTCAATTGAGTTTGACTCAATTGAGGTATTACTTCATGGGACCGCCGCTCTTCAGGGCACATTTAATATAAAACAGATATCCGCGTCCTCTGAGCCTACGGCCAATAAAGCATGGTCAAAGGCAAAGTGTGTGAGCAAGCTTCTGAGCCCGCGGATGGAAATTAGTTAGTGTCTGAACGAAAACTAGGAATTTTTTCCAAGATCAAGTCGAAGATCCCGGACTTTGAGCGGGGGAAGGCAGAAATTTTAACCACCCCGCTTAAATACAGCGGGACAGGCATCCATACATTTAAGTATTTCGAGGATTTATCCGCCTCAGGCGGATTATAATTTGAGCCTGACGTCCCGCTATTAGCGGGAGGAAAAATAGCAGTTTTCGGCCGGGCACTAGTTATCGCCGGCTGGCTCTCAATAGGAGCGTCGCCCGCCACCTCCCCTTTGTTTACTACCTCTACGGCCCTCGGAGCGAGGACGAGCCTGATTAACATTGAGTGTTCGGCCTTTCAAATCTTTCCCATTCAGGCCGTCGATTGCGGACTGCGCTTCAGTTTCATCGGACATTTCCACAAACCCGAATCCTTTTGACCTGCCACTATACATGTCCGAAATAATTTTAGCAGATTCGACCTGCCCAAACTCTTCAAAGGCCTTTTTCAAATCCTCTTCGCTTAGGTCGTAAGATAAATTACCCGCATAGATATTCATTCTGATCTCCTTCTTAATCTAAAATGTATTGCCGTGTTTCTAATTTTTAATTCCAGACTTCCAATTGGAGTTAAACAAACTCAATAATGGGAAGGTACATGTTGACCCTCTAAAGGCGAATAGCCTGGTAGGCCGATGCAAAAGCACGGTGGCTGAAAGTTTCCAGCACCTTTTTCAAGGAAGGAGCTTCGAACCATTGAAGGAGGCGGAAGAACCTAACTGAATGGATTTGACATCATAATCATGTGTGCCTAATTCCGGACTCCATTTGTTTTAATGGAATGATGACCTAATTGTGACTATCAACCACACTCATCACCCTTATGAAATAAGTAAGATAATAAGCGCTATTTTCATTACTTTTATTATAACTCATTAGAAACATTAGTCAAGTCCTTTATCACTTTTCTGATCTATCTTCCTTTCCCCCCATAAATTCTGTTTTGCATTGGCCACGCCTATTTAAAACTCAATCTGGAAGCGAGCCTGGAAGATGTCTGCAGGATGAAGACCTTTTGTCCTACCTGGCACATTCTCTGAAGACTTGATTTCGAGAGCGATTTCCGCATCTCCAAGAATGAGATCAACTTCTTCACAAATGAAAGAACTGACCTTACACTCCCACGATGGCATCAATGCCTGATTTTCTTGGCGATGAACCAGGCTGCAGCCAAAACCAAAACAAGCCCTAGCATCAATGCTGCAAAAGCAATCCAGGTCACATAAGTCCCGCGTTTGAGCAGTCTATAGGGATTCCAACTGGCCTCAACCACATTTCTTCCCAGCTTGCCCCTGTATTTTTCCGGAATATCGGCTATCCCATCGCCGTCGGTGTCAGGGAGACTCCGTATATATTCCATAACGGCCTTCCATTCTTTGATCTCTTGAATTCCGGGACTTTTTTTATCCGCGTCCACTCTCACAGTTTCTAAATCCTCTATGGGATTGCCGTTGCGATCTTTGGGGACAATGTCCAGTATATGCCAGGTAAAGTCTCCAATAATTTTTAAAAATGTCGCATTGTAGATATCTGCGGCTACCCGCAGCAGCTCCTGATTGGATTCAGAATAGTCCAGAGGTGTGTACCCGTCCTCTTCATTGCCCAGCCAGATTTCCGTAATCCTATCGAAGATCATACGATTCGGATTATATGTGAACCGGACCCCGGAGAACTGCAGAAAATAGTCGCTGCCTTTGAGTGGATAAATGCTGGTTATGATTTCCAGGGTTTTTTTCAATTCAGACGGATAAACATAGAGGGTGATGAGAGGATAGCCCATGGTGCCTGCATCATCGAAGCCGATTCCCAGCGGAATGGCCCGGAACATGTCACAGAGCGCAACTTTGCCTGTATGGCCTTTGACGATGGGATCCCGGATAACGCCGTTGGAAATCACCGAAACGGCGACCTTGGTGGTCGGGTCGGCCGGATCGTAGTCGTGTTGGTTAATGTACCAGCGGATGGAATCGGCGATGAGATTGCCAAGATTTGACTCATCGGTGTCTATGGTCAGATCAAAATCGGTTTGGGCAATAACCGTTCTAAATTCCAGTGCGTCGTCGGTCAGAACCTGCTGATTGATCTCAGATTCAAACGCTTTAATCCGGTTTGAAATTTCGGTGTCGCCTTTAATCGTGTCATCAATATCTACAAGGCGATATTCTCTAAGAGAAACGCGCTCGTCTTTGTATTCGATATCGAGCACCCCCAATTGCTTTCCGTACTCCCAGGCCTGGACAATGATCGTATTGTTAACCTGCAGAGCTCCTTTTGTTTTTGTGTGGGTGTGGCCGCTGATAATGATATCGATACCGGTTACCTGTCGGGCCAGAATTTCATCTTCCGAATCATCTTTATCTTCAGAAAGACCGCTATGGGACAGACAGATCACCATATCTACTTTTTCTTTTTCCCGCAGGACGTCTACCATCTTCCGGGCGGTTAGGATCGGATCATCAAAGCTGACGGGTGAGGCGAACGGAGCCACTTCGGCAGCGTCTTTGCCCATCAGACCGAAAATGCCGATGCGGATTTCTTCTCTTACCAGCACCCGATAAGGTTTGACGATTCCCTGGGCGAAAACCTTTTCCAGCTCATCATCCTCGTTGCTTTGCGGACTGAAAATTGCATTCGAGAGAACCAGCGGCGGAATTTGTCCCAACCGATGGGCAGTTGTAAGTATCCGGGCCAGGCCCTGAGGTCTCAGATCAAACTCGTGATTGCCCAGGGTGACCATATCATACCCCATCATTTTCATCAGTCGTAGCTCAAAAGCCTGGTCCCGGCTAAGAAGATGAAAAAGAGAGCCCATCAGAAAATCACCGGCGTCCAGCACCAGGACAGGATTTTGGCGGGTATTTTTTACTTCTTTGATAACGGTTGCAATCCTGGCCCATCCGCCGATGGTGTCGTCGTCCCCGGTGATGAAAGGAGTATACTCGATATTGGGGGCGGTTGCGAGAAAGTGGGAGTGCATATCGTTTGAGTGAATAATGGTAAATTTCGTTTCAGCAGCCAAAACCGTTTGTGCCAGAACAGGCAAAGAAAACAAGATAATAAGGATTCGTACCAACTTCACCATAAGCCTCCTTTTGGTTAGGGGTAATAGTTTAGCAGTAAGTAATTCCAAATGGCAAGAAAACCCCGGGTTCCATTGGGGAAAGGCTGGCCTTAACCACCATAAAAGGATATTGACAACAACACAAGAAAACTCTATAGAAGGAGAAGCAAGCGATGTAAGTAATGAAACCGCCTGATTTCAAAGCCTTATCCGAAGGGAGCACGGCCGCAGATGGTGTCCTCTGGCTCGAGTCCCGCCTTGGCGGTATTTTGGCCGATGAGGGTTTGCAGCGTTAGTGCTGACATAGGGCTTTTATTTTGAAATAGCGAAAGGGGAATTACAGATGGGTCGAAAATGGATTGCTTTTCTTGGCGTTTTGTTGATAACAGTGCTGTCCGCTGCTGGAATGTTCGTCGGGGTTGAAGTTGAGGCGCAGAAGGCGGCTGAGAATGACGCTACGCAGGTTGGAGAGGGCAGCGGCTCAATGGACCTGGATGTCATCATCCTTGATAATGAGGGGTATAAAAAGGACAGGAAGGGGCCCGTTGAATTTAGCCACAGGAAGCATGCGCAGGACTACAGGGTGCTGTGCTGGGAATGCCACCACGAATACAAAGACAAAGAAAATGTGTGGGCTCCCTGGGCTGAGACAAAGAAATGCCGGGAATGCCACGATCCGCTGAAAAAAGAGATTACCGAAATAAAACTCCAAAAGGCCTTTCACTACAACTGTAAAGGATGCCATAAGGCGTTAGCCAAAGAGGATAAAAAGACCGGTGCATACCAGAAATGCGCAGGTTGCCATAAGAAGCAGTCATAAGGAGCCATCGCCTGTATTTGTTTTATAAACTGGACGTAGCCAGAAGCCACAAAACACAGCAATACTCCAGCACTCCATTACTCCAGTACTCCTCAGATTCAAGTCCGGAGGCTACAGGGTCCCCTCTCCCTCTGGGTGTGGATCTTTACTCTAAATACCCCTAATGCCTTTCAGGGAAGTGCAGGAAAGTGTTGTAAGCGCTCCCAGAGAAAAAATACCAACCTTGAAATTCCATACGTCAGCCACCGCTCCCAGGATGACGGGAGTAAGCCCAATTCCAAAGATCACCCCAATGGCTATGGTTGTACCGGTGAAGATACTTCGTTCATTGAAATCCGTGAGCCTGGACATGGCTACCAGGGCAACTGGGAAAAACGCGGGATAAATGGTCGCCTGAACAAAAAGCATAACCACAAGAAAGGGTATGGTTTGTGCTAAGGCCAGACTCATAGTTGATAGCCCTGTAAACAATATCACAAGGAACAGGATTTTTTTAGC
>JAUUWD010000238.1 GCA_030589225.1 Desulfobacteraceae bacterium
ATCTGGCGTCTTTTTGTTTATCTCATTATCAGCATTTTCTATATTTCCTTCTGGCTTGCCGTCTCCATCCTGTTTTCCATATCCTTTAAAAGCATTGCCACATCTGCACTGGCATCAATAGCGCTTTGGATCTTCCTATCCTTTTTCGTTTCCCTGGGAGCAAATGTGGTGGCAGATTCCATAGCACCCGTGGACAGGCAAAAGGAACCAAATCCTGAAATGATCATTAAAAACATCCGGATCAGGGAAATGGTTTCTCTCTGCTCCCCCATGGTCCTCTATTCCAAGGCCACCCAAACAATTATTGACCCCATGAGGAAGACCACACGTTCTGTTGTCCTAATGGGACCTATGGAAGAGCTTCTGTCCTCGCGTTTTCAGAACCCGCTTCCTCTTGGCCAGAGCATACTCGTAATCTTTCCCCATATGACGGCCCTTGTTGCCCTCACGCTTATCTGCTTTGCTATTTCGTATGTGATATTTATGGTACAGGAGATCAGGACGTGATCCATAAGAACCTTTGAAATTTCTCGTCCAGGTTCTTTTGAGACACCCATTCATACTCTTCACTGAATTCCCGCCAGATCAGGGATAAGACATCTTTCAAGACAGCCACAGACCCAGCCTCAAGGTGGTCAGCATATACTAAAAGATCCCTGACAAAGACTTCTTCAAAACCGGGCATTTGGTAAGGCGGCTTCCTGCTACCGGCCCTGAGGTTCTCGAATAATCTTTTGGCCTGACGAGAGGAAATACCTGAAAACCCCGGCTTTAGTTTTAACGACTTTCTGGCAAAAAGGTTGAAAAGCAGTGGATGAAATGTGGACTGGGAATCCTTTATTCTTTTCACATTCAGGGGATAAAGTTCCTCCAACCGTTCCATCAGCTTATCCAGGACCATAACTCCTTTAAGTAGCCTGTTGCAGTCATCCAGCTCTGAGAGTCTTTGAAAATCCCTGTATTCCTCACCGTCTTTAAAGCCGGCATAAAGCCGGGGTTTGTTTCCTGCGAGGCCGGCAAGCGTCTCACCCCACTCATGGCCCCAAAAACTGAAGTCCAGACCCTGGCCATGAAACCAGCTCTTCTTCAACCAGCCTTCAGTCTCCCATTTCAGGGCCAATGCCAGTCCAAAGCCAACCCGGAAAATAGAAACCAGAGAGTTGTTCTTTACAAGCCTTTCAGCAGAGGAAATATCTGGCCCGCATAACTTTTCAAGGGCCAGATTCAGATACCCCGCAGCTTTCCGGCACGTCTTGATCAAGGCCTCCAGTTCATTGTCCAAAACACCATCTGCCGAAAAAATCTGGTTGCAAAGACCTCCAAACTCAAGCCGAATCCTGTCCAAAAAAAGATCATCGGTAATTTGAGAACTAACAGTGGTCCACAGGTTCTGGTCCATGGTATGATAGAGTGGAGAAACAGGGGCCAGTTCACGAGTCTCCCCATTAATAATCATATGGCCGGCAGTGTCCTCAAGCTCCTCAGATACCAATTTCTCTGGTCCCAGGGGAGCATAAACCGCCAGGGCCTCCTCAAAAGGAAGAAAGCCATGCTCGGCCAGGCGAATATTTCTCTGCCGGTACATCCCTTCCTCCAGTTCCGCCGGAAGCACTCCCGAAAGCCCCAGGAGAAAAGCATGGTAGAGGTCAAGGTCCTCATTCGACATTGTCCGGAGGATATTCTCTATTGCCTCTTTACGCTTTTTATCGATGACCTTCACATAAAAGACCCCATCAAGGGTAAAAAAGCCGTCAGGAAGATCAAGGATGTCATCATCGTCCTGTCTTACCTCCACCTGAACGCTTTTAGAAAGCAAGTAATATGCAACTGCCTGGCCCTCGCCAAAAAACCACTTTACAAGTCTCCTGGCATCAGCATACTCAAGTTTTCCGATCCACCGGGAGACTTGCTCAAGATGCAACCGGTCTTTCTGCCAGATTTCAAGGTCCAGAACGTGCTGCCATTGATCCTCTGAGGCCAACTCCAGCAAAGGCAGGCAGTCATCGTCACCAACCTTTTTTATTAGCCAGAAAAAATCGTCACTCGGGAGCTGCTGGATAAATTGACGAGCGTCCTCCTGTGCAAGGATGTGATCCAAAACCTCCTTGCCGGGAAGGGGATAAAGTGCTTTTAAAATCGAACCACGGTAAAGGGAGACCTGCTTTTGATCCCCGGCATCCCGGGTGTTCTCAGTTATTTGTGCGCTCAATATTTTATATCCTTTCAAAAGATTGAAAATTGGTAACTTCTCCATAAGTTCGGGTGCTCACAACCGGATTAGTGCCTTAAGCGAATGACAATGGCCGTACATCCTTTCGGAGTTTAGGCCTGCCCGCCAGTGCCAGGCGATGGCAGGCGGGCGTGAGCCTTTTATAAAATCCTTACGGATAAACTCCACCCGAACTTATTGAGAACTTACGAAAATTGTAACTTAACATTTTTCACTTTCATATGCACTAAAAGATATGCTATAGCCTTTAAGAAAAATATTTTGGGGTTTTTGTGTTTCAGACCAAATACAAAGGCCCGTTCCCAAATCCTCATATTGAATTCAGGGAATCAGCGACCACCAGCAGAACTGGTGGTATGAGGAAGGCCCCTAAAAGGGGACACTGAAATAGTCAGCGATAGTGAATTTAAAATACGAATATCGAAATTCGAAATTCGAAACAATACCAAATAACCAAAATCCTAATGACCAAAACCTTTGTGTTCACATCGCCTATGTATAAATGGCTTCTTCGTACCCGTTTTGAACATTGGAAAATTTGAATTTCGAATTTGTTTCGGATTTCGATATTCGGATTTCGAGTTTATGGTCTTCACGAATACGCCTGAAACGGTATAACCTTTTCAATTCTCACCGGTAAAACCGGTGGATTAGTGACGATTTAGTATTCCCATCCCAGCTTGAAGAGCACCCGGCTGTCATAATTCAATTTCCCTTCCGCCGGGGAGTTGACCCAGTCGTAATTGTACTGCAGGGAAGTGAAAATATGGTGTACGATGGGTATGCGGATCCCGGTCCGTGTGCGCAGCCGCCATACATCGGTGTCTTCAAAGCTTACAAAACCACCATCATGATGGAAAAGCTGCAGAACCCGATTGAAAAACCACATGTCAAAGTCAATGGCCCAGAAACCAGCGGCATAGTCCCGGTGGTCTTTGTTGTCAAAACTCGGTTGTGGCTCGCTGTAATCTTCACTCACATAGCTCGGGCCTATTTTCAGGCTGAGATTCTTCTTCTTGGACTCCCAGACCTGGTAACCCACGCCACCGGCCCCGGACCACAACAGATCCAAATCCTGGAACTCGTCCCGTTCGGCCCGGCCGTTGCCAAAGATATACCACTTCTCGGACATGAAACGGTTATAATCGAGGTTGAGGAGGGAGTTGTTTGAGCTTCTTTCTCCACTCGTATTCTCAAGATTATACTCACCATAGAGGGTGATCCTGTGGGGACGTTTTGAGAGTCCCAGTCGGAAATCGCCGTTGTATTTTTGGTTATCAGTGTTTCCATTCTCTATATCGGCTCCGGCGGTAACCCGGGCAGTGAATTTCCATTTCTCAGGAGGCTTTGGTGGCTCTAAAGTCTTTACCTGGTCCATGGCTATGGGCTCTGTGACAGGCCCGGTTTCAGGCTTCAGTATAAGCGTACCATCCTCCGCTGCAATAGCTTTGCCCTTGAATGTCTCTTCATCGGGGAGAGAGATCTCCAGGATGTCTTCGGAGGTAAGCCGGGCCACCTGATCCCACGCAATGGTGATCTTGCCCGCGTATGCGGTCTCGAAGACCAGTTTGCCTGATTCCATGGAGACTATCTTGCCCTGGAGCCGGTCGCCGTTTTTCATGATCACCTCATCCGCATGGGCGTAACCCAGGAGCAGAACCGCCACGAGGAGGGCCATCCAGCAAGGCCTCAAGCATCGCCTCCCCTGTTTGAATGCTGTTTTCAAAGACGTCTTTTTTTGAAAAAGACCACTACTGGATAGAATAGTTTTGGCCTTGGATTGGGTTTTATATGTTGTCATAGGTTGCATCGAAGA
>JAUUWD010000185.1 GCA_030589225.1 Desulfobacteraceae bacterium
TTCCAAGATCAAGGAAGGCGAAAATTATAACCACAGGAATACATTGAAGTATTTCGAGGATTATAATTTGAGCCTGACGCAGAGATTGGGGAAAATAGCCATTCTCGGACAGCCTCCTAGCCCAGAACTGGCCTTGATACATTGTGAGAGAGGCTGATCGAACATAACTGCTTCGTTAGGTTACGACATATGGCCGGCAAATCGCGCCTCCCGATCCCGTCCCGGTCTCGGGACGGGGAGGGTAGGCCTCACCCCTCCTTTTTTTTAAAGGGGGATAGGGGGGATTTTAAGATGCTTTTCCAAAGGAGAATGAATGATGGATGAGAAAAGAGATAGGAAGCGTGATGTGGACACTCAAAGATTGGAGGCTTTTAGGAAGTTACCAGAAGATATTGTACAACTTCTTACAAAAGAGGAGGTGAAAGCCTTTTTGCATGATGATGAATGGCCTGAGTCGCTTCGTGAAAAGTTGAAGGGTTATTTAGTGGACGTACAGTAAGGTTTACTCTTAAAATGCAAGGATGCAGGTCACAGGGCGTATAGCACAAGGGTTGATTTTTTCTTTCCTTATGCCTTGTGCCCTTCGCCTTTAGCCTTATCCTTTTGCCTTTCTATTGACTTTACCTGCAATATAAGATACTCCGGATTTACCTTAAGCCCTGAAAGAGACTATTATGAAAGACATACAGAACCATAAAGATAACAGGAACATAGACATTGATCAGGTTGGCGTGAAGGGGATTCGCTACCCCATAACGGTCCTTGATAAAGACATGGGGAAGCAACAGACCGTTGCCAAGATCAACATGTACGTCAACCTGCCCCGATATTACAAGGGGACGCACATGAGCCGCTTCGTAGAGATCCTAAACGAGCACAGCCGCCGCATATCCCTTGAGAATTTCTCTCAAATCCTCCAGGAAATGAAAGACAGGCTTAATGCGGAAAGTGCGCATATGGAAATCACTTTTCCCTACTTTATCAATAAGGCAGCGCCGGTGAGCGGGATTCAAGGTCTTATGGAATATAAATGCACCTTTAAGGGGTCCCTGAACAAGGGAAGCGACCTTGTCATCATGATCAATGTTCCCATAACCACGCTCTGCCCCTGCTCTAAGGAGATAAGCGATTTTGGCGCCCACAACCAGCGGGGCGAGGTTCGCCTCCAGGTGAGATTTAAGAAGTTTGTATGGATAGAGGATCTGATCAAGCTCGCTGAGAAGGCTGCTTCAAGTGATGTCTACTCTGTCCTTAAACGCGAAGATGAAAAATACGTAACCGAAAAGGCTTACCAGAATCCCATGTTTGTGGAGGATATTGTGAGGGAGATCGCAGTTAAGCTAAATAATGATCCGAATATCACCTGGTTTGCCGTTGAGTCTGAAAATTTTGAATCGATTCATAATCATAACGCGTATGCATATATAGAAAAGCGCAAAAGTGCGGTTGAGTAGTTGACTCGTTGAGTGGCAAAAAATGACGAACGGCGAATAAAAGTTCAGCCGTCTGTTTTTTGACAGGATTTACAGAATGGACTGGATTATTTAATCTTGTAACGAATGACCAATGACAAGGATGGATGAAGATATGACTGAAGATCTGAAAAAAATGTACCGGACTGTAATGGATGACCACTTTCCTGCTGAGATAACTATTTCCTTTGGTGACCAGGTCCTTCGTTATCAGAAAAGATCTTGGAGAATCAAGGATGAGAAGACAGGTGAAACCATTGAGAAAGGGCTTCGTTACGGTGAGAACCCGGGCCAGGAGGCTGCCCTGTACGAACTCGTAAACGGTAATCTGGCCTTGGGTAAGTGTCAGTTCATCGACTCCGGGCGTGGTCTGGTTTCGGCTATTTCCGAAGAAGACATGATCCAGAGCGGAAAGCATCCGGGCAAGATCAACCTGACGGACGTGGACAATGCCCTTAATATTATGAAATATCTCACGGCCGATCCGGCCGTGGTGATTGTCAAACATAACAATCCGTGTGGTGTTGCCTGTGCATCATCCTTGTCCGAAGCATATGACAAAGCCAATATGGCAGATCGGATTGCCGCTTTTGGGGGGTGTGCCCTTTTTAATCGCTCCCTGGACCTGGCAACCGCTGAAATGGTTTCCAGGAACTACCTGGAAGTGGTGGCAGCACCTGACTTTGAAGAAGGGACAATTGGCATTCTATCCAAAAGGGCCAATCTGCGGGTCATACGTATCAGCCGGATGGATCGGCTTTCCGAATATACAAATATGAGATTTGTGGACTTCAAGAACCTGATTGACGGTGGGATTGTGGTTCAACAGTCCCCGTTAAACCGGATCAAGACTTCCGAAGACTTTACTGTAGCCACCGCCGCGCACAAGGACAAGACTTACAGGATTGAGCGTAAGCCCACAGAGAACGAGTATGCGGATATGCTGTTTGGCTGGCAGGTGGAGCAGGGTGTTACCTCTAACTCTGTCATCTATGTGAAAGATGGTGTGACCGTGGGGATCGGAACCGGCGAGCAGGACAGGGTCGGTGTGGCTGAAATCGGTATTTTCAAGTCATACACCAAGTATGCGGATGCTATCTGTTTCAAGGAGCACGGGGTCCCATACAAGGAGCTGGAACTGGCCGTTGAGAAAGGCCGGAAAGACCGGGAACTCCTTGGTGAAATCGATCGTAAAACAAAGGAGGCAAAGGGTGGGCTCATCGGGTCCTGCATGGTCTCCGATGCCTTCTTTCCTTTCAGGGATGGTGTGGATGTGGCCATTCGGGAAGGCATAAGGGCCATTGTGCAGCCTGGTGGGTCTTTAAGGGACTTCGAGGTGATCGAGGCCTGCAATGAAGCAGATCCCCAGGTGACCATGGTATTTACAGGTCAGAGGGCGTTTAAGCATTAACAAGATTCTAACTGTCTCTACTCAGACAATTTTTGGATCTTCACGGTACTTACCTTGAATTCCGGGATCTTGGCCAGCGGGTCAAAGGCCTCGGCATTGGTCAGTACATTTGTTGGGTTTTCCCCAAAATGAATGGGCAGAAAAAGCAACCCCGGTGCCACCGAGTTGGTTAGCTTCGCAGGGGCCTCTATTTGGCCTCGGCGCGACGATAAAATGAGCACATCGCCCTCCTTGGCCTCCAGCGCCGCGGCGTCTTTTGGATTGATGCTCACATAACCCGTAGTTTGTTCGACATCCAAATGCGGAGAAACTCTGGTCATCGTGCCGGTGTGGAAATGGGCAAACATCCGGCCGGTGGTAAGAAAGTAGGGGTATTCCTTGTCGGGCATTTCCGCCGGATCCTTATATTCGATAGCGTGGAATTTACCCTTACCCCGGGTAAATTGATCCTTGTGCAGATAGGGCGTTCCTGGGTGGTCAGTGTCCGGGCAGGGCCACTGCAGTCCATTCAAACCCAGGCGTTCATATGTCATGCCGGCATAGCTTTTCGGGGTCAATGATGTCATTTCGTTAAAAATTTCTTCAGGGTTTTCATAATTCATCTCGTAGCCCATGGCTGTTGAAAGCTTGCATATAATTTCCCAGTCGGAAAGGGTGTTGCCGAGAGGCTCAATCGCCTTGCGCATTCGCATACAGCGACGTTCCGTATTTGTAATCGTGCCTTCTTTTTCAGCTACCGACGCGGCGGAAAAGACCACATCCGCCACCTGGGCAGTTTCCGATAAAAACAGCTCCTGAACGACCAGAAAATCAAGTTCTTTGAGGGCATGATTTAAGTGATTCCAGTCCGGGTCGCTGAGTTTGGGATTCTCCCCGATGACATATAGCCCTTTCAGCTTTCCTTCCAGCATGGCCGGGATCATATCCGTTATGGTTAAGCCGGGCCGGTCCGAAAGTTTTTTGCCCCAGGCTTTAGAGAATTTTTCAATTATTTTCGGATCAGAAACCGGCTGATAGCCCGTCATCACGTTGGGTAACCCTCCCATATCACAGGCGCCCTGAACGTTATTCTGCCCCCTTAATGGATTCACACCACCACCACGGATCCCCACATTTCCGCATAGCATCGCCAGGTTACAGCAGGATATAACGTTGTCCACCCCGGTGGTGTGCTGGGTGATGCCCATGGCGTACAGGAGGCTGGCCGGTGGATTGGTGGCATAAAGTTCAGCCATTTGTTCCAGATCCTTCGGGTCAACTCCGGTAATAGCCTGTACCTTGTCGGGAGTATAAGTGTTAATAACCTTTTCAAGGGCCTCATAGTCTTCGGTTCGCTGTGCGATGTAGTCTTTGGCATGCCAGCCGTTTTGGATAATGATGTGCATCATTCCGTTGAGCAAGGCAACGTCGCTTCCAAGACGATGGGTCACTGCAATATCCGCGAACCGGCCCAACTGGATATTTCTGGGATCGGCTACAATCAATTTAGCCCCCTTCTCTTTGGCCTTAAAGATGCGCCTGGCTATCAAGGGATGGCATGCTGTTGTGTTGGAACCAATGACGAAAATGCAGCCTGCCTCTTCGATTTCTGCAATGGAATTCGTCATCGCACCACTCCCGAAGGCGGCGGCCAGACCGGCCACCGTAGAAGAGTGTCAGAGACGGGCACAGTGATCCACGTTATTGGTACCGATGACGGCTCGGGCAAATTTCTGAGCCAGGTAATTTTCTTCATTGGTAATTTTGGCCGACACCAGCACACCGATGCTGTCCGGTCCATATTTTTCAATAATTTCCCGGAAACGATCGGCCGTAAGTTGAATGGCTTCGTCCCAGTCTGTCTTAATGAATCTGCCAAACGTTTTGACCAGTGGTTGTTTCAGGCGCATAAAGCTGTTCACATGCTCATGGAGATTCCAGCCTTTGAT
>JAUUWD010000241.1 GCA_030589225.1 Desulfobacteraceae bacterium
TATGCCAACCTGAATGCCTTCGCAGTGATCCAATCTGCATGATAAATTCTGCGAAAATTACCGAAATGTCTCACTTCCGATCATGAAACATAAATGTCTCATGAGACATGTGGAAAGTGGAACAAAAAAGGGGAAGATTACCACCTAATTGAGCGATGATCAATCAGGTGGTATTGGGTATTTGCAACCAGGTATTGGTTTTATTGTATTTCACATCATATTTTATATTTCTTTGATGAAGAGATATAAAAAATGAAAAATGTGACCCCGCCGTAGGCTACATCCAGCTTTCATTGGGAAACCTTGAACCGTGAACCATTGAACTTTGAACCTGAGTTACAATATTTGAACGTTGTTTTTTTCCTGGCAGCCATTTAATATGATATTATGTTACAAATTGGCTCCCTAAAATTAGAAAATTGGCTTGTCTTGGCCCCCATGGCAGGTATAACCAGCCTGCCATTTCGTCTTATTGTCAAAAAGCTGGGTGCCGGCCTGGTCACTACTGAAATGATCAGCGCTGAGGGACTGATCCGAGGTCAAAAAACAACCCTAAGTTATTTAAAAAGCCATCCCGATGAAAGGCCCCTTTCTGTCCAGATATTTGGCTCTAAGCCTGAGGTAATGGCAAGAGCTGCTGGAATTGTGGCCAAAGCAGGGGCAAACATTGTGGACATTAATATGGGTTGTCCTGTAAAAAAGATTAATAAAACTGGTGCCGGAGGAGCACTCCTCCGTTCCCCTCAGAGGGTAAAGGAGATTGTCACTGCTGTTCGCCGGTCCTGTCAGGTTCCATTGACGGTGAAGATACGGGCTGGATGGTCCACAGATAAATCTGTTGCAGTTGAAACAGCCCGGCTCATAGAAGACTGTGGCGCTGATGCCGTCACGATCCACCCACGTTTTGTAAAACAGGGATTTTCAGGAAAGGCTGACTGGAACATTATTGCTGATGTCAAGGAACAGTTGAAAATCCCTGTTATCGGAAATGGGGATGTCCTCGACCCATCTCTTGCCCTCCAAATGAAAGGGCAAACCGGATGCGATGGGGTAATGATAGGCCGGGGAGCGATTGGTAATCCCTGGATCTTCAAGCAGATTCTTGATATGGAAGATGGCCGTGCAATACGTCAACCTGGACTTCATGAACGCAGGACCCTCATCATGGAGCATTTTCGACTGCTGTCCGTCTCAATGGAGGAACATAGGGCTGCCAAAACCATGCGAGGTCTTCTCCTCTGGTATACAAAGGGGCTTCCCCACAGCAGCAGATTTCGTGGGCTGATCACTAGCATCAAGGATTGTAACACGCTTATCTCGGCACTGGATCAATACTTTTCAATTTTAGAAGACGAGAAGATATGAAGGTAAAATTTGCGAAAACTGCCGGGTTTTGCATGGGTGTCCGTCGCGCCATGGAAATGGTTCTGGCAGAGGCCAATAGGGGAGATGGCCCTCTTTTCACTTTTGGCCCTCTTATACATAACAACCAGGTCCTTAATCTGCTCGCTTCTAAAGGGGTGCAGCCTGTAGATGATTTAGACGGATTACAAACAGGCAGGATCGTCATCAGGGCCCACGGTATTCCTCCTCAAAAACGCCAGGCCCTCAGAGAGACAGGGCTCAAAATCATTGATGCCACATGCCCCAAAGTTGCCCGCGTCCAGGCAATTATCCGCTACCATACCAAAAAAGGCTATACAGCAGTGATTGTGGGAGACGAGGACCATGCCGAGGTGATTGGCCTTATGGGTTACAGCAAAGGCCAGGTCCATGTTATACAGAGCGCAGAAGGGGTCTCCTCCTTACCACATGTCGACAGGATATTTGTCGTTGCCCAGACAACACAGAATGAAGAAAACTATCGCCAGGTTGTAAAAGCCCTCAAGAAACGATACCCCGATCTCCTGGTTTTCGATACCATCTGTGATGCAACCCGGGAGCGACAGGAAGAGGTGCGGTCCCTGGCAGGTCATGTTGACGCCCTTGTCGTGGTGGGCGGCTACCATAGCGGGAATACCCAGCGGCTTGTTGAGGCTTCGAGAAGTGCTGGTATACCCACTTTCCACGTTGAAACCGAAAAAGATCTAAATAAAGAAAAACTCCGTGAAATGGAATTGATCGCGGTTACCGCTGGTGCCTCCACCCCCAACTGGATGATCAAAAATGTCGGCAGGGAGTTGGAAGGGATCCAGGGCAGGAGGGAGGGCCCTTTTTTTCGCTGGTCGAGGAAGGCCTTTAAGTTCCTGGTTCTAAGCAATCTCGCCGTGGCATCAGGTGCTTTCTGCTTTGCCTACGCCGTTACTATCCTCTCCGAGAGGAAGCCGGATTTCATTTTTCCCTTTTTGACCTTTCTTTATATTTACGCCATGCACGTCTTCAATCGCTTTCTGGACAAAGGGGCCAGCGCCTATAGTGATCCGGAACGTGCAGCATTCCTCAAAAAATATAAATACCTGTTGATAACCATGGGGATAGCCGCCATCGTAACGGCGCTCGTACTGTCCTATAGCATTGGCTTAATGACTTTTTTGGCCCTGATCACGTTAAGTATACTGGGCATGATTTACAGTATTCATCTTGTGCCCGAAAGCATTCGACACAAGGCACCATATTCCAAGATCAAAGATATTCCCGGGTCCAGGACTTTATCTGAAGCCCTTGCCTGGGCAGTTATTATCACCATACTGCCATTGCTGGAGGTTAATCATATCGTGTGGACCCCAGCGATAGTCAGTATTTTAACCGTCTTTTTTATGGGTTATATTCGGTCAGCCTTCTTCGACATCATTCGGGTCCAGGGAGATCTTATCGTTGGCTCAGAAACGTTGCCCATTACGCTGGGTGAAAAAAAGACAATACTCCTCCTGAAAATGCTCATCTTTTTAAGCGCCATTATTCTCTGTGGCGCTCCCATATTCGGCCTGGTGAATTCCTTTTCATTCCTCTTTCTCGTACCGCTATTCACATTAGCCCTTTGCCTGGTGGCCTATGAAAGATCCTGGATTTATCCTGATATTGCTTTTGAAGCCTTGGTGGAAGGGAACTTTTTCCTGGCCGGGTTATTGGCCGTGATCTGGCAGGCCATGTAATGGCAGCCGTAAGTGTTGTCATCCCTACGTTCAACAGGTCTCAGAAAGTAGTTCGGGCGATCTCGTCCGTCCTTTCCCAGACCTTTACCGACGTCGAAATCATTGTGGTGGATGACGGGTCAACAGACGGGACTAAAAAGGAGGTTGAACAGTTTGACGATATTGTAACCTATGTGGCCCATTCATCCAATCTTGGAGTCTCGGCCGCAAGAAATACGGGTATCAAGGGATCGGGCGCGCCCCTGATCGCCTTTCTGGATTCCGATGACCATTGGCTTCCTGAAAAATTGGCTGCGCAGGTTTGTTTTTTTAATGAACATCCTGAAGCCGTGGCATGCCAGACCGAAGAGCTATGGATCAGAAACGGGCGTCGCGTCAACCCCATGAAAAAACATCTGAAACCCTCTGGTGATATATTTGAGCCTTCATTGAAACTCTGTCTGGTGAGCCCTTCCGCAGTTATGCTGAAGCGATCCCTTCTGGACGAAGTAGGGCTTTTCGATGAAGATCTTCCTGTTTGTGAAGATTACGACCTGTGGCTCAGGATTTCCTGCCGCTATCCTATACACCTGATTAAGGAGGCGCTTGTTGTCAAGGAGGGTGGACACCCGGACCAATTATCCTCCCGCCATAAGGGAATGGACCGCTTCAGGATCAAGGCCCTTGTGAAGCTGATCAAAAGCGGTGTACTGAACGAAGAGCAGCTTGCAGTGACAATTAAGGAGCTGTCTTCAAAATGCCGGATTTATGGTAATGGCTGTCTCAAGAGAGGGAAAATGGAGGAAGGGGAATGTTTCCTTCATCTTCCTCAAACACTTGCATGATGTCGGCTGATGGCTAATCTTTTTCAAAAAATACCGTAAGCGTTCACAGGTTCTGAGTTCACCGTTCTGAGTTACCCTTCTTTCA
>JAUUWD010000070.1 GCA_030589225.1 Desulfobacteraceae bacterium
GCCTGCTTTATCTTGGAGACCTTGATGAAGCCAGTCTTTTTAAAAAAGTCACGAAGTTCCTTAACTTCCCCGCTGCAAGCGGGATAAATAGGCACTTAAATCAGCGTACCTTCCAGGACCAACAAAAACAAGCCACCTCCTGTGGGGGTGCTAATTTGATCCCGTCGATATGACCAAGTCCAACCTGCAAATTTCCAAATCAGAACTCTACGGGCGCCTTAAGACCCTCATGTTCCTGAGGTTGCTTTTTGTTTCCCTCCTTTTAGGCACTTCCGTATTCATCCAGATCAAGCAGACCCAGACTTATTTCGGGTTTATTCAGACTTCCCACTTTCTGCTGGTCGCTGCTGTCTATTTTCTCACTTTTGTCTATGCAATTATTTTTAAGTATTCAAAGAACCTCGTTTGGCTTGCCTACACTCAGCTTCTGGCGGACACCTTTATTGTCACGGCCATCATCTACGTTACAGGCGGCATAGGGAGTATATTCTCCTTTCTCTATATATTGACCATTATTAACGGGAGCATCATTGTTTACCGAAAAGGAGCAATGGTAATTGCTTCCAGTAGCAGCATTCTGTATGGGCTTTTGCTGGATCTCCACTACTATGGGGTTATTCATCCTTTAGGTGCCCCGGAGCCATACGCTTTACAATATCAGAGCCCTTACATTTTTTTTCTGATTTTAGTTAATATTGCAGGATTCTATCTGGTAGCTTATCTCAGCAGTTACCTGTCTGAACAGGCAAGAAAAAGCCGTGTCGAATTAAAAGCTAAACAGGTTGATATCGACAAGCTGGAGGTGCTTAACGAAAGTATCATCAATAGCATTACCTCAGGTCTCATTGTGCTGGATGGTCAAAACAAAATCTTTCTTTTTAACCCGGCTGCCGAGGAAATTTTCGGTATCAAGAACGCTCAGGTTTCTGGTAGGCAAATAGATCAGGTACTTCCCTTTCTTAAAAACAAACTGCCCGGTGTTCAACACACCTCATTACAAACAGCTAAGAAGCTTCCTCCATTTATTGATCTTTCATATTTAAAATCGAACGGAGGAAAGAGTCACCTTCGTCTTTCCATCTCTCCCCTTCGGCTTCAGCAGGCAGAGCAAAAGGGCCATGTCCTCATATTCCAGGATATGACGGAAATTATGAAAATCGAAGAAGAAATGAAAAAAGTTGAAGGCCTTGCCATGGTCGGTGAACTTGCGGCAGGAATCGCCCATGAGATTAGAAATCCTATGGCTTCTATCAGCGGATCGATCCAAATGTTAAGGGATGGGCTGAGCGAAAATGATGTCAACAGCCGGCTTATGGATATAATATCGAGAGAAATCAGTCGGCTGAACCGTTTGTTAAACAATTTTCTACTTTTTGCCAGGCCAAAAAAGGCAAATTTTCAGGAATTTGATTTGCACCGGGAAATCCTTGAATCCCTGGAGCTCTTTAAGAACAGCCATCATTGGAATGGAAAGATGGGTGCCTTCACGGATTTTTGTGATCCCATAAGGCTGGAGTCTGATCCTGAACAGCTCAAACAGGTGCTGTGGAATCTATTCTTAAATGCCTGCCAGTCTATGCCTGAAGGAGGCTCATTTTACGTCATCACGCATCTTAACTCAGATGTGTCCCGACCCGATCGGAAACGGGTACAAATTATTGTCCGCGACACAGGCAGCGGTTTCGATGACAGGGTTCTAAGCAAGGCTTTTACTCCCTTCTTTACTACCAAAGAAGAAGGCTCTGGCCTGGGACTGGCTATTGTGAAAAGAATAGTAGAAGGGCTTCAGGGAGAAGTCTTTGCGAAAAATCATTCTGAGGGGGGCGCCGAGGTAAGTATATTGCTCCCTATCTCCCCCTTATATCCTCAATAAGTCGTAGAATTTCCGAGAGATATCGCTAGTACCGTGTCTCATAAGTTCTTTCCCTGATTTTGGTAATTTATCATGTCATCAAATCACAGGAACAACCTAAAAAAATACGAATATCGAAATACGAAATACGAAACAATATCGAAATGCGAATTTTCAAAATTCCAAACAAAAACCTCATGATACGACCATTTCTTGTTTTGGTCATTGATATTTTTGTCATTTGTATTTGTTTCGAGTTTCGATATTCGAATTTTTGATTTCCCCGTCACCCACAGATGGGTGAAACGTATGAATTTATATGAATATTTCATGTTGCCATTTTAAGGCACTAAACTTTTGAGACGGGGCACTAGTAACTGCTCAGATGCGCTGCAACGAAAGCTCTACGACAATAGGGAAATAGCTATGTTAGACCAGCACTGGTTTTTAGATATCAGTCGTCCGAGTCGCTACCTTGGAAATGAAGTCAATACTATCAAGAAAAATCCTGCCCTCACGGACGTTTCCATTGCACTTGTTTTCCCCGACGTCTACGATGTGGGTATGTCCCACTTAGGGCTGAAGATCCTCTACAATATCCTCAACAGCCAGGATTGGTTGGTAGCTGAAAGGGCGTTTTCTCCCTGGCCTGATTTAGAGAAGAAACTAAGGGTTCAAAAGATCCCTGCCACCTCATTGGAATCTAATCGTGCGCTATCGAGCTTTGATATCGTTGGTTTCAGCCTTCAACATGAGCTTTCCTACACCAATGTATTAAACATACTTGATCTTGCCGGTATACCATTTCATGCCAGTCAAAGAACTGATGTAAGCCCCCTTATAATTGCTGGTGGACCTGCATGCTTTAACCCAGAGCCTGTTGCTGAAGTCTTTGACCTAATGGTGATCGGGGATGGCGAGGAAGCAACGCTTAAGGTATGTGAAGCGGTCCGTGTAGCAAAAAAAGAAAAGATTAAAAGCAAGAATGAACTGCTCTCTCGCTTATACCGCATAAAGGGTGTTTACGTTCCATCCTGTTTTTCTATCCATTACAATCCGGAAGGGCCTGTCGAGACAATCGAACCGTTGATTCCCGATTACCCAAATGTAGAAAAGGCCATTTTACAAGATATTGATAAATATCCCTATCCAGTCCGTCAAATTGTCCCATTTACCGAATTGGTTCATGATCGTGCAGTCTTAGAGATTTGCCGGGGGTGCACGCGTGGTTGCCGGTTCTGCCAGGCAGGCATGATATATCGTCCGGTGCGAGAACGAAGTCCTGAATCCATCCTTGATAAAGCGGATAAAGTTCTTGAACTCACGGGTCACGAAGAACTTTCTCTGATGTCATTGAGCTCTGGGGATTATTCCTCTATTGTGCCGCTTCTTAAGGCCCTTATGGACAGGCAGGCCAGAAAAAAAGTCGCAATAAGCTTTCCTTCATTGAGAATCGACAGCCTTGACCCATCGTTTATGAAACAGATAAAGAGGGTGCGAAAAACAGGCTTCACCTTAGCGCCAGAGGCAGGTAATGACAGATTGAGAAGGATCATTAACAAAGGGTTAACAACAAAAGACATTCTGGAAACTGCTAATGCGGTCTATGGCGCTGGATGGAATTTGATCAAGCTTTACTTTATGATAGGCCTTCCCTTTGAAACTGATGGAGACATCCAGGATATCATCGACCTGGCCAGGAAAGTTGCAAAACTCGCCGGCAAGAAGGGGAAACGTGCCAAACTGAATGTCAGTGTTTCTACCTTTGTGCCCAAATCGCACACCCCATTCATGTGGCGACCCCAGATCCCGCTGGAAGAAAGCCGGAGACGAATACAGTTAATCCAGGAAGGCCTCAGAGTATCCCGTATCAGGGTCAAGTGGAATCAGCCTGAATTGAGCTGGTTGGAGGGTATTTTCTCAAGGGGGGACAGGAGATTGACAGAGGTCCTTATAGAGGCATGGAAACTGGGCGCCAGGTTTGACGCCTGGGGAGAGCATTTTCACAAGAAAATCTGGGAAGAGGCATTCAACCGAACAGGGATAGACCCATGCTTCTATCTCTACCGTGAAAAACCACTTGATGAAGTATTACCATGGGACCATATCAGATCAGGGGTCACCAAGGGCTTTCTCAAAAAAGAATGGAAAAGAGCGCAACGAGAAGAATGGACCCCGGATTGCCGGGAAACATGCATTGAATGCGGTGTTTGCGACCACAAAACTGTTGATCCAATCGTATTTAGGGATTGGACTATCCCGCGCAGCCTTGAGAAATCCACACATGAAACTGTTGCTTTGCCGTCAAAGAAGTACCGCCTGACCTTTACAAAGCTGAATCACGCTAAGTATCTTGGCCACCTGGAACTTGTTCGTGTTTTTTTCAGGGCCTTCAGAAGGGCAGGGTTAAACCTGGTCTACTCCAGGGGGTTTCATCCAATGCCCAAAGTGGTGTTTGGCTGTGCTTTGCCTGTCGGAACCGAAAGTATGCAGGAAACTGCGGTTGTTGAACTTACTGAATATACGGACACATCTTTTTTGAGGAAACGTATCAATCGACAGTTGCCTCCCGGTATCACCGTTACCTCGGTTAAAGAGATCACCCCCGGGGGAAAAAAGCAGCGGTTAAAGGAAAGCCATTTTATCGTGACCCTGAACGAGACTGAGTTGAATGAGCCTGATTTGAAAAGGTTTCTCAAATCCGATTATTTTCCTGTTGTCAAAATGAGCAAAAAAGGCGACCATGAAATTAATGCCAGGGCCCTGGTCAAGTCTATGGCCCGTTTTTCACCAAATGGAATAAAATTAACTGTGAGACACACAACCGGCCCGGAAGTAAGACCCGCTGAAATAGTTAAAAGTGTATTCTCATTGGAGGACTCGCAGGTGAATCATATGAAGGTACTAAAGACCAAACAGATCCTTTGGTAAGTCAGGGACCTCCGGCAGAGCCTGTTAGGCTCGCATCCCGTTTTGCGGGATGGTTTAAAGTGATTAATTAAGGGGGGGAGAAAGGAGCCGATGCCCAACGAACTTATCATTAATGCCAGGCCCCACGAGACCAGGGTTGCCCTTGTTGAAAACGGCGTTGTTGTGGAGCTCCATATTGAAAGGGGAACCGGGCAGGAACTGATGGGAAATATTTATCGAGGGAGGGTTGTCAGGGTTCTTCCAGGTATGCAGGCGGCCTTTGTGGAGATTGGGCTTGAAAGGACTGCTTTTCTATATGTGTCAGATGTGTACAATGACTTTTTTGACCTCGAAAAAATCATGCTTGAAAACAACAAGGCCAACGAAGATCCATATTTTACTGAATCAGAAACACCACAATCCGGTTCGCTCCATGGTGTTTCTTTCCAAATAGAAGATCTGCTCCATGAAGGACAAACTATCATGGTCCAGGTGGCCAAGGAACCCATTGGTACCAAGGGAGCGCGTCTCACTTCTCACATTTCTATACCCGGAAGGCAGCTGGTTTTAATGCCCACCGTAAACCACATCGGTATTTCCCGCAGGATAGAGGACAGGGAGGAGAGAGAGAGGCTTAGAGGGATCATTGAAGAAATAAGGCCCAGCGAGCTCGGGTTCATCGTCAGGACAGTCGGTGAAAGTGCGTCCAAAGAAAAACTTCAATCCGAGATGAAATTTCTCGTAAAGCTTTGGGCCAATATTCAGGTGAAAATGGAAAAGAGATCAAATCCTGAGCTGTTACACAAGGACTTATCGATTTCTCTGCGAGCCGTTCGAGATCTATTTACAAGGGAGGTGGACCGTCTCATTATTGACTCGATGGAAGAATACGAGAGTATTATGGAGTTTATTCTGGCCTTTGAAAGCAGATTGAGGTATTCTATAGAATTGTATGAGGGTTCTGAGCCTATTTTTGACGCCTTTGGGATTGAAATGGAGATTTCTCGTGCCCTCCACAACAAGATCTGGCTGAAATCGGGGGGGTATATTGTGATTGAAATGACAGAGGCCCTCACTGCCATTGATGTCAATACCGGGAGCTATGTGGGTAAAAGGAATCCAGAGGAAACTATTATGAAAACAAATCTGGAGGCAGTCAAGGAGATTGCATACCAGTTGCGGTTTAGAAACATAGGTGGCCTTATAGTTATCGACTTTATAGATATGGAAAAGAAACCAAATCGGGAACGCGTTTTTGTGGCGCTAAAAGAGGCGCTTAAAAAGGATAAGGCCAAATCTACTATTCTCCATATGTCGGACTTAGGGCTGATTGAAATGACGCGAAAAAGAACTCGTGCCAATCTAAACAGGTTGCTGACCGAGCCCTGCTTCTATTGCGAAGGGAGAGGAACGGTCAAATCCAAAGAAACGATCTGCTACGAGTTATTCAGAGATCTGGAAAGAGAGTGCCCGGCTTCTGAAGAAGGGGGAAATGTCTATGTCCTGGTCAACCCGGAGATTGACGCTGTTCTCAGAGAAGATGAGCAGGAATCCATCATTGACCTGGAGAAAAGGTTGAAGAAGCGAATCACCGTCATTGCCAAAAGAGACTTTCATGTGGAACAGTATGAAATAAGCGTCTGATTTGTGGAATTCCTTTTTTGAGGTGTATATGAAATCAACAATAGCCAAGTCTGCGGGCCTTACTGACGTAGGTTTAAAGAGAGAGATAAATGAGGACAGCTTCTCTACAGATACAAAATCAGGGCTCTTTGTTGTTGCGGACGGCATGGGGGGGCATTTAGCTGGAGAAGTTGCCAGCCGGGTGGCTGTAGACCTTATCAATAAGAGCTACAAAAAATGGTTCGAATCAGACGCCCCGGAGGAAGATCTTTTTGAATATCCCGACCAATCACTCTCTAAAGTAGGGAACTATATACAAAGCGGCATTCGGCTGGCCAATAAAGTTATCCATGAAATGGCTGCCGAGTATACAGATTACAATGGCATGGGAACAACTGTGGCGGTTCTGGCCGTTATGCCCGATTTGATCATCACTGCCAACGTGGGAGACAGCCGCATCTATATGGTGAGGAACGGGGAGATTGAAAGACTCTCCAAAGATCACTCCATCGTGGCTGAACAAGTTGCAATGGGCATCATGACAGATGAAGAGGCCAACCAGTCTCCTTTGAGACACGTTCTGACCCGCAATCTGGGCTCTGCCATACACCTGGAGGCAGAGATTTTTGAAATCGAACCTTCAAGCAACGACCGCTTCGTTTTGTGCAGTGATGGTCTGACCGATCTGGTATCAGATGATGAAATACAACAGATGGTGGTGGCAGAGGATGATCCTGAGGTACTATGCCAAAATTTCATAGATAAGGCTCTCGCAAGAGGGGCGCATGACAATACGACGGTTGTTTCAGTGTACCTGTCAGACATTGAAAAGTCGAAATCCGATCCTTTTAAGAAAATGGGGAGCCTTCTTGCTGATATTTTGACAACCACACAAAAAGCGACAAAGATTTTTAAGTCTTGATGATATTTTATGTTGCTATTTTACATTTGCTCAATATCCTGTGGGTAAAACCCTTACGGCCCGCCCTGGTGCGACTTGCACGGCACAGGGCATTTACGTTGCAAAACTTTGGAGGGCCAGAT
>JAUUWD010000353.1 GCA_030589225.1 Desulfobacteraceae bacterium
CCCAATACGAGTCCATGAGTTCAGCTAACTGTTCGTCAAACCCCTCCTCGATTCTTTTGAAGGTTGTCTCTGTCAGATTAAGCATAATCTGCATCTTTTCTTTTTGGACAGCGGCTGGCCTTTTATCCTCATTTTCTCCGGGCATTTAGTTCCACTAATTTTCTTATAAAGTCGACATATTGAATACCAAAAGGGACTTTTCTTCTTAATGGAGCTTTTCTATTCCTTTTTTGATCATAGGAGCATATAGCCTGGGTGATTTCTATGTCTGAGTATCCCAGTTGCAATCCGACCAAGACCAGATCCGCCAGTCCATACGGGCCAATAATTTCTTCGTCATAAATCCCTCCGAATCCCGGTGATGGCCTCTGGCGTATGACTTTCTCAGGTAGTCCTAAAAAGCGGGCCGTGTGTATCACTTGACATTTATATAACCCTGAGATTGGGGCGTAATCTCCCATTTCAGGATCATCAATGCCCTTTTCTACAAAATAGCCCAGCATCCCCTCGGTACGATTGGCACAGATGATAACCATCAGACCGTGACGGGCTGCATACTCCTTGAGTTTGGAAATCCGCAGTCGATGCAAAAGCGTGAGAAGCTGAAAATGGATAAGTGCCCAGCCAGGTGCTGTGCCTGCTTTGAGTGCCAATATCAAACGTCTCCTGGCCATTGTGGGTGTCCATCTCAGGAAGAACTTCATTAAACATACCGTAAGCCAGCGGGGAGGCATCCCGGACTGTTTTTCATGGAAAATGGCCTCGGCCGTGATGTCGCTTACAATGAGGTCAATTCCCAAATCCCTGTACATTTCGTTATTATAAGATTCTCCTTTGATCCTCGTATCATTCATCTGAAGACCAACAACACGCCACGAATTTCTTTTTTCACTGGCCTTTAGACAAAGGGCTGTTGAAACCAGGCTATCGATACCACCGCTCGCGCCAAAAACGACCCCACGGAGTTTCTTATTTTCCATTTGGGCTATCAGGTTTTCACTTGTGCTTTCAACAAAGAGCTCAACTGGAAAGTCAAGGAGATGTTTTCTCAAAACCTCAAGAGTCATTTTTCTTTAGGATTTTTCATGGAACGGTTGATTATATAGTGGTAGTTATAGTCTTTGTCATTTTGCTCATATCTTGTTAGCAGCAACTCGTCCTTCTCAATGTTGAAAGGCTTTTCAAGGGATTCGAGCCATTCTGAGATTCGCTTGCTTGCCCCCAAGATTCGATCACCCGTAGGCATTGCCTTTGGAAGGGTAATGGTTATTGACTCAGTCATATTTGCTCCTTTGCATAAAACGGTTCCCCGCGAATTCTCCAGGCGGCAAAAAGGCTCCTCATTAGATATCCCCCTTTAGAGAACGCCCGATTTCATCCTCAAAATCCTCAACCTTTTTATACCCGAGGGCGATCGTCCGATTGATCTTCCCCTGATCTCTGGTGATGAACTTGGCAGGGGCATTTTGTCAGGGCAAACTATGTTATTTTATGAATCATTAATTTAAACTATTACAATTGATATTCATTTTGTCCATAGAGGGAAGAGTTCATTTTGGTGGGGGAAAATCCCAAGAGATAGGAATTTGTCCCAATTGCGGTAAGGAAATTAAGTGGCTTGGTTTTGGCTTGGCTTCGTTATTCTTTCCACAAGTCCACGTCGATCAGGCCGAGCCTTGCGGCATAGCGAATCAATTCGATGGTGCTATGTAGGTCAAGTTTGTTCATGATGTTGGTTCGGTGGTTCTCGACGGTTTTGGGACTGATGAAAAGTCTCTCAGCAACCTCTTTTGTAAAAAGGCCTTCGGCCAAAAGTCGCATGACCTCCTGCTCTCGGGGGGTCAGGGTTCCGTAAGCAGCATCGGTAATTTTTGCCTCTCTATCCGGTAGATCCATGAGCTTCTTAACCACCTGCCGGGAAACTGATCTGTCTAAGAAATAGTCGCCTTTTGATATAGCCTCAAGTCCCTTGAGCAGACCTGCAGAGGCTGATTCCTTAACTACATATCCTGTAGCCCCGGCCTGAAATGCCTCAGCAATGTAATCGATTTTTGAGTGCATGCTGACGATCAAAATACGCGTTTCCGGCAAGAGCCCCCGTATTTCGCGTGTCAGTTGAATGCCGCTCTGATCCGGCAGGGATATGTCCACCAACACCAGATCAGGCTTCAGTTTCTTTGCCATCCGGAGTCCTTCACGCCCATTTCCTGCCTCCCCGATAACCTCAAACTGGGCGTCACGTCCTATAACAGATTTGAGACCTTCCCTGAAAAGAGGGTGGTCATCAACGATCAATATGCTTTTCTTTTGAGTCATTTTTCTTCTCACCATAAGGGATTTCTACAAGAATTTTTATGCCCTCCATCAATCGTGATTGAATCCTCAGGTTACCGTTAAGCAGGCTGACCCTTTCTTCCATGCTCCCAAGTCCCATCCGTTTTTCTTTCGTGGCTGGGACAAATGTGACCTCCGACACTGTCGATGTCTGCTTTGATTGCGCTGAGAGCTATCTTCATGGTTTTTACCTCCTTTCACTGGGTTGATGAA
>JAUUWD010000304.1 GCA_030589225.1 Desulfobacteraceae bacterium
CCCATGGTCAGGGAAGAGATGGAAGGGATTTATCCTCTGAGGGTGCCGCTGAAGGTGGATATCAATAAAGGCAGGAATTGGGATGAAGCGCATTGAAGTGACTAAAGTGAACTAAAGTGTCTAAAGTGTCTAAAGTGCCTAAAGTGCCTAAAGTTAATGAAAAATTGAGCGGTTGAGTTATGGGATAGCATCACATAGCCGCTCAACGTAACTTCTCAATAAGTTCGGGAGAAACCTATTATTTGAGCAATGAAAAATATAGCAATTAAAAGAAACAAATGGCCTGAAAATTCAGGTGAGTTATACGTAGGCATTGATGCCGGTTCTATCAGCGTTAATTGTATCGTGATCAACGACAGGAGGGAGATCGTTTACGAATTCCCATATGACCGCCATCTTGGCAAAGTAGAAGAGCGGGTGTCGACACTTATTAAGGGCCTGAATAAAGAATTCGGTGAAGAAAAAATCCAGTCTATTTCCTTTACCGGAAACCATGGAAAAAAGCTCAGTGAGGATTTTGGGGTATTATATGAATTTGAGACAATCAGTCAGGTCCTTGGCGCTATTTTCATAATGCCGGAAGTAAAGACAATTATCAGTATGGGCGGCCAGGATACTGCTCTGCTGCAGATCAATCATTCTCAGGGCGACTGGGAACTGGAGTACTTCAATACGAACGGCCCATGTGCCTCAGGTACCGGGTCCTTCATTGATCAGCAGGCCCAGAGGTTGGCTACTTCCATGTATGGGAACAAAACGAATACATCCCTGGATCACATAGATAAGATATTGGCTGATTTTATTGAACTTGGTCAAAAGAGCGAGAAGCCTGCTAATGTTGCGTGCCGCTGCACCGTATTTACCAAGACTGATATGATTCATCTTCAGAACAAGGGGGAAAAGCTTGAGGATATTATTCACGGTCTGCATGTGGGAAACGCAAGAAACTACATGAGCACTTTAGTCGCCAACCGGATGCTTACTGAACCGATTATTTTCATCGGTGGGCTGTCACTGAACGAACTACAGGTAAGGGCATTTAGAAGCTATTTTCCTGAAGTGGTCGTCCCTCCCCATAACACCTCGGTAGGCGCTATTGGGGTTGCATTGCAGGCCCTTGATTCAGTTAGAGAAGATCCGGCGAATCCCAAGATACGAAAAATCACGGAAACTGGGCATAATATTTCGGTGCCAGTTGCATCCAGGCTGTTATTAAAGCAAACGGCATTTCCCGAGGACAACAAAATTCACCTGAAGGCCTTTCATAGGGAGGGCCAGGTTTATCTGGGTATTGATATAGGATCAACCACCACCAAGTACGCCGTGATTAATAATGACCGCGAGATTGTCCACAAAAGTTATGTTCCCACCCAGGGCAAGCCCATAGAGGTCACTCAAATGCTTTTGAAGACCATTCGTGATGAGCTGGGGAATAAGAGTCAAATTGCGGGCACGGCCACCACAGGTTCAGGCAGGAACGTGGTGGGGGACTTCCTCAATGTGGATCTGATCATTGATGAAATTACAGCCCATGCAAGGGGTGCGGTGGAGATAGATCCGGAGGTGGATACTATCTTTGAGATCGGTGGTCAGGACTCTAAATACATTTCCATCGCCAATACCTATCCACTCGATTTTGATATGAATAAGGTGTGTGCTGCGGGTACCGGGAGTTTTCTGCACGAGCTGGCCAACAAATACGGGATCAATATCGTGGATGAGTTCCAGGAAATCGCACTTTCATCGGAGACGCCAGTTAAACTCGCTGAAAGATGTACCGTTTTTATGGAGTCGGACCTGGTTTCCTATCACCAGAAAGGAGTCTCCCAGAAAGACCTCATTGCGGGATTGTGCTATGCAATCGTACACAATTACCTGAATCGTGTGGTGGGAAAAAGAAAGATAGGGGACAGGGTCATGTTTTTAGGGGGCCCCTCCTTGAACAAAGGTGTAGTTGCTGCCTTTGAGGATGTCCTCGGAAGGGGTCTCGTGGTCCCCCGACACAGAGAGGTCTTAGGGGCCTATGGCGCGGCTATAAGTGTTCAGGAGAAAATGCTTCTGGAGAAAAAAAACGAAAGTACCTTCAGGGGACTGGATAGCGCTATAAATGACCGAATGAACTACAAGGGAAAGATATGCCATGCGGACCCTCAATGCCACAACCAGTGCAAACTAAAGATATATGATTTTGATGGCCGTCGTAGTATCTGGGGCGGAGAGTGCGGTCGTTATGAGGTGGCAAAAATAAGGGGTGCAAAAAAGGAAAATTTTTTCGAATTAAGGCAAAAAATCTGGCAGCCATACATGGACGGGGTTTATGAAGAATTACGAGGAGAACCCCTGATGGAGGTGGACAACCGGCCGACGATTGGGATGCAGAGGGCACTTGACGGTATGCAGACAGGTATTTTGTGGGCCCATTTTTTTGATCAACTCGGGTTCCGGCTTGTCCTGACCCCGCCAACCAACTCGAAAATATCCAAAGTGGGCATTGAAAAAATGGTGGCTGAAACTTGCTATCCTGTGAAGGTTTCTCATGGTCACATCGCGGAATTGATAGGCAAGACAAGGTACCTTTTCATGCCCACCATGATCAATATGCCCACGCCTGAGCCATCGGAAACCGGGTTTTACTGCCCCATGATTCAGAGCAATTCTTATATGGTGCGTGTGGCTCTTGACATAGATCCAACATCCATTTTGAGTCCGGTCATCCACTTAAAGTACGACCCGGATCTCCTTGCCCTTGAGATTTCAGAGCAAATTCAGTCAAAGCTGCGTGTAAGTAAAGGTGAGGTAAAGAAGGCCATCTATTATGCCCTGGATAGACAGAATCAGTTTACAACGGAGCTTTACCGGAAAGGGCAAGAGATACTTGATGATCAAAGCCCTGATGAACCGATTGTGGTGGTGACAGGTCGCCCATATAATCTCTACGATGAAAGGTTGAATTTGAGACTGGGGCAGAACTTATCCAAGATCGGGGTTAGTGCATTACCCATGGATTTTATTGACGTATCTTCTGTGGACCTGTCGGATTTTCCGTCCATGTACTGGGGCCTTGGGGCCCAGATATTGAGAACTGCAAAATTTATAGAAAGACATCATAACTATTTTGGGCTCCACCTGACCAATTTTAGCTGTGGCGCTGACTCCTTTATCGAACATTTTTACAAACATATCATGGGAAAAAAACCCTATCTCATCCTGGAGTTAGACGAGCACAGTGCTGTGGCTGGCGCAATGACAAGGCTTGAGGCCTACAAAAATGTCATAGAGAATATGATG
>JAUUWD010000171.1 GCA_030589225.1 Desulfobacteraceae bacterium
TCTGAGCCTCAGACATTACATCACGGACCTTTTCAAAACCCTTCTCTTTATTCAGATAAGCAATCATGGCAAAGCTATCCAGTAATCTTTTTCGTTTCACGTGCCCGCTCCTTCCGTCGCTCGGCTAAAAGCGCCCCGGTAAGTGATGACCCTTTCTGAAAGATACCGCAGAAATGTTCCACGGGGTCGTCCGGTAGCGGGAAGAGAATTGCCCGATCTCCTTCAGCCCTGATCAGGACCTTTTTCCCTGGTACAATGTTGAGCTGCTTCCTAATTTCTCGAGGAATGACGATCTGACCTCGGGTTGATGTAATTGCAACGGGCATTATAGTTCCCCATTTTTAGTTTGCGTGTAAAAAAGTAAGTCACTAAAATAAATTCATTCATTTATTAGATTATCATACAACTTAATGCTCTTCAACTCCAGTCTCGCATAAGCCAGAAACTCAAAGGCAACGGCGCGTTTCTGAGACGATGCCTCAATTCAGAGATTCCCGATTCAAGAACGGCATTTTGGTAAGAATTCCAAAAATAATTGACTTTACTCGATTTTTTGTCCATAATGACAACGTTTAACTTTGATTCATTACAGAAATTAGGGGCTTCGCCCCAATTGGAATTTCCGAGACGTTTATTTATTGTTATGAGTGTACAAGAGATCTTAAACTGGGGAATTGATGTTATTAGACTATTACAGCTTTTCACGGCCGATTTTTTTGTCCTGTTCATGAAAGGCATTACTCTTCTTGGCAATGAAACAGCCTATCTCATTATGATGCCTTTTGTGCTCTGGTGTGTGGATTTTCGTACAGGTGCCAGAGCAGGAGTGGTCTTTTTACTGTCAGCCTACCTTAACTTTGTCTTTAAAGACATGCTTGCACAACCCCGCCCCTTTATTCTAGAACCAGGCCTAAATCTAATAGAAGCATCCGGTTATGGTCTTCCCAGTGGCCATGCTCAGGGCTCATTGGTGTTTTTCGGAATGCTGGCTCTATTGATCAGGAAACGCTGGTTTACTGTTATTGCAATAATACTCATATTATTGATTGCTTTTTCAAGAGTCTATCTTGGAGTACATTTCCCTACAGACATACTGGGAGGCTGGTTTTTGGGAGGCTGCTTACTATTCGGTTATCTTAAGTTTGGAAACCGTTTTGAACAAATAGTGGCCCAGTGGTCTTTATGGCAGCAAATAATCCTTTCAGCAGCAACCACTGGAATCATGTTGATTTATGTTACTCACGAAACAATAGTAATTGTAGCAGGTTTTTTTTGGTGTGGGTATAGGTACGATTTTATCCGTTAGATTTAATTATACTCAAAAACCAAGTTCCTTTTCTCAACATATATTACGGCTTCTGACAGGTTTGATCATCGGCGCCGCAATCTATGTCGTATTGGCATTCATTTTTCCCAGAAATGGGGAACCGTTGTACGAACCACTGCGTTTTGCGAGGTATTTTATTTTGGTGTTATGGTTCACAACAGGTGCTTTCTGGTTGTTCCGCCGTTTTGAAAAAAACAGCAAAACTTTATAAATAGTGAAAGGGGAGGAAATTCAATGGACACATCTCAATTGGCCGAAAAAGCACAATTTATCTATGACGACCTTAGAATGAAGACTTTTCCCGTGGGAGTCAAATTTTTAAAAGATAAAAGGGAATTGCCGACAAAGGCTCGCAGGCCAGCTCTATTCTTAAAGAAGAAAATCACTATCTGCCAGGCCATGACAATGGCTCGGAATTACGGCTGGCAAATGGCCATTACGTCAGAAGATTTAATCTGTGTACTGGCCTCATTGGCCTTCGGGTTTACCACTGCCACAAATGCTCGAAAGGAGATGGCTGACTCATTCTTTGAATCCAACTACAAAACCAGCATGGAGAAAACCGTCAGCGAAGTGGACCAAATGTGTTTTCTTGATACTGATGAGTATCAGGCCCTCCTAATCAGCCCACTCCACAAAATCCCTATTGATCCCGACACCATTGTTCTTTATGGCAACCCGGCGCAGATTTCTCGCGTGTTGCAGGCTGCTACCTTTGATACTGAAGAAAAAATTCACGGCCTGTTCGGGGGTAAGGTGGAATGCCCAGAATACCTCATTAGGCCCCTGAAAACAGGAGATCCCAGAATCATTGTCCCGGGGCCAGGAGATCGAATTTTTTCCATGACCGCCGATGATGAGATGATTTTTGCTATGCCAATTTCCTTTTTAGACAGGTTTATTCTGGGGCTAAAAGAGTCCGGTAAAAAGGCTGGCGCGCGCTATCCCATAACATATTATCAGAACTTTCAACCTGAATTTCCGCCCCATTACATAGCATTGGGCAAAAAGTATGGCATATAATTTCTCACAATTAAATCCTCTGGGAGTTTGATCTCCTCCTATGCGAAAGGAGAGGATAATGGCAAAAGTTCTTGTTATTTATCACAGCCAGCAATTCGGGGACACAAAGAGCCTTGCGAAAGCGCTTGCGGAGGGCGTTCGGGATGCTGGCGTGGAAGCCGAGATTATCAGCACAAACGAGCGATGTATAACGCTCGATGAATTCCTGGCCGCCGGCGGGGTAGCACTCGGCACACCTGATTATTTCTCTTATCTCGCCGGCACTATCAAAACGTTTTTTGATGATATTTACCTGTGGGACAAGTCGGGCGAGTCTGTAAAGGGAAAACCGGCTGCTCTTTTCTTTTCCCACGGCGGCGGCGGGAGAGTAAGAGAGCCTTTTGAGTACCTCGCTGACAAATTTTTCGATCATGTGGGCGAGACAGTAGAAAGCAGGAGGCCCACTGGCGATGAAGCAAAGCAAAAATGCCGTGCGTTAGGGAAAGAACTTGCGAGAAAATTGAAGTAAGCGTAATTAAAAGTGTAAAGGGGGGCATCGAGCTGTAAGTCATTCCTGTACATCAAAAAGGGGGTCTTTGTACAGGCGGATATGAAAAGCTCATAAGTAGAATTTGAAGGCCCTGCTGTAATTTTCCAGCATATTCGATTTTTTCTTGACAATTTTTAACCACGTCCGTTATAGTTACTTTGTAGCTATTTAGTAGCCACATTATCCCCCTATAGAAACAGAATTTTTGCGTTTTTTGCATAAAATTTTTACCTCTCCCGTATCTTTGACAAGGACCCACTAACAGGAGGTTATCCCATGGATATAATTAAAGAAATCACCCAGATTGTTGGCCCTGAGAATGTGTTCGATGACCGTGTTGAATGTCTTTCATATTCCCGGGATTTGTCAGTCCATGAAGGAATACCCGATATGGTAGTTTTTGCTCATACCACAGAACAGATTTCTGCGATTATGCGACTGGCCAATCAAGAAAAAGTCCCTGTTACAATCCAGGGTTCAGGTACAGCCACAACCGGCGCATCCCTCCCTGTTGAAGGCGGCATTCTCCTGGATGTCCATAAAATGAACAATATCCTGGAAATTGAGAAGGATAATTTCTATGCGAGGGTAGAGCCCGGGGTTATCTGCAACCAGCTCAATGCCGCGCTCGCTAAGCACAACCTGATGTTTCCCCCCAACCCGGGCAGTGAGGCCATTGCAACAATAGGCGGCATGATGTCTACTAACTCAAGCGGGCACAGGGCCGTCAAATACGGTACGGCCAGGGACTATGTAAAAGCCCTTAAGGTCGTTCTGGCAGATGGAACGGTTATTGAAACCGGATTTAAAACCCCCAAATCATCCTTTGGATATGACCTGAACCGGGTATTCTGCAGCTCCGAGGGAACCCTCGGGGTCATCACGGAGATTACCGTAAAGATTCAGGCCGCCCCGGAATATAACGCCCTGGCCCTGGCAGTTTTTACTGATCTTTTCGCGGCCGGGGCCACGGTTACCGATATAATAGGTTCAGGCATCCAGCTTACTGCATGTGAGATAATGGACAAATACGCCCTGAAGGTCGTGGAAGGGGCTATTGAGAGGGACATAAGCGGTATTGAGGCCATGCTGATTATTGAGTCAGATGGTGCCAAAGAAATTGTGCTCAAGGATATGGAAAGGATTGGGGAGATATGTAAGAAACATGGTGTGCAGGAATTCACCTGGAGTGATGACCCGGCTAAAGCCGGCGAGATAATGGAGGCAAGGGGTAAACTGGTACCAACACTCTCACGAATCAAGCCGGGTTACAGGCTTGTTGCCATATCTGAAGACCTTGGTATTCCTCCGACAAGAATCCCCGAGGTGATTAAAAGGGCGCAGGAGATATCGGATAAATACGATCTGCTACTTACAACCTTTGGCCACATAGGGGACGGAAATGTCCACACCACCCTTGTCACTGATATGAGAAGCAAGGCTGAATGGGACAGGCTAAGGCCGGCTGCCGACGAGCTTGCTGAGCTTGCCCTTGAGATGGGCGGCACGATTACGGCTGAGCATGGAACCGGCCTTGCGAGAAACCCTTATATAGAAAAACAATTCGGTCCGGCCTTAGACGTTATGCGGTCTATCAAGAAGGCTCTTGATCCCAATAACATACTCAATCCGGGCAAGATGGGGCTGGAGAAAAAGAAATATGATATCTACGACCATTTTGCCTATCAGCCCCTGATTGATCACCCGGAAGGAGTCAATTCCTTTGGTGAAGAGGTGGATAATGAGCTTATTGCATGTATATTCTGTGGCTTTTGTCGCCTCGGGTGCCCTACCTTCAGTGTAACCCACAGGGAATCAAGAAACGCCCGGGGGAGAAATGTTCTTGCATTTAATCTGTTGAACGGCACCATAGAACCGTCAGCCGATCTGGCCGAGGCCTTTTACAGTTGCACCACCTGTCAGGCCTGCACCTATTTCTGCCCTGCCCTGGTAAAGGTGGACGAGATAGTGGAGGAGGTGCGCAAGAAGCTGTATAAGGCAGGCTTCACACCTGAACCGGTACTCGGAGTGAGAGACAACATCTTCAAGACAGGAAATGTCTATGCAAGCGCCAAGGCCGACAGGATTGATATTTTTCCCGCCCCCCTTAAGGAAAAAAT
>JAUUWD010000275.1 GCA_030589225.1 Desulfobacteraceae bacterium
ATTTATCCCTGACCACGCTGTCCAAGCTGTAGGCTTTACGAGCCGGAGGCCCAGAGAACGTGATTTCTATTTTCAACTGAGGCAGTTTCAAAATGTTCAATTTTGTTCAAGATCAAGGAAGGCGAAAATTTTAACCGCAGGAATACATTTAGTATTTCGAGGATTAAAATTTGAGCCTGACGCAGATATTGGGCAAAAGGGGACGTTTTGAAATTGGCTCAACTAAAAAACATACGGAATCAAAACTAATGAGAGACAATAAGAAAAAAGGCCAATACGCTGAGGCAGGTGTTGATATTGATGCGGGGAACAGGCTTATAGACCTGATAAAACCGATCGTGAGCAAGACCTTCAGGTCAGGTGTCATAACAGATATCGGGGGATTTGCAGGGATCTTCTCTTTGAATGTTCATGATATGAGAAAACCCGTGCTTGTAAGCTCCACAGATGGGGTGGGCACAAAGCTTAAAATTGCATTTATGCTCGATAAGCACGATACGGTCGGCATCGATCTTGTTGCCATGTGCGTAAACGACATTATGGTTCAAGGAGCCAATCCGCTTTTTTTCCTGGACTATATATCCTTGGGAAAGCTTGATTTAAAAAAGGCCCGGGATATTGTTACGGGTATTGCTGTAGGTTGCCTGGAAGCAAATTGCTCGCTTATCGGGGGCGAAACTGCTGAAATGCCAGGGTTTTACGCTGATGGCGAATACGACCTTGCCGGATTTGTGGTTGGACTGGCCGATAATGAAGAACTCCTGGACGGTTCTGAGATTGCAGTCGGTTATCAGCTCATTGGCATCGCATCCAGCGGTCTCCATAGCAACGGTTATTCCCTGGTACGGAAGATTTTTTTCGAGGGCCTGAAGATGTCCGTGGAAGATTATGTGGAAGATTTCGGCCGAACCCTTGGAGAAGAACTCCTGGAGCCTACAAGAATATACGCCAGAGCAATTAGCAATCTAAGACGGGACTTTCGTATTTACGGGATCTCACACATAACGGGCGGTGGACTTATTGATAATATTCCCCGCATGCTTCCAACGCCCTGCAAGGTCGTCATTGACAGATCAACCTGGTCTCCTCCACCCATATTCTCTTATCTTCAGGAGGCAGGGAAAATTTCTGACCAGGAAATGTTGCGAACCTTCAATAACGGACTTGGTCTGGTCATTGTGGTAAGCGACGAAGAGGCTGACGAAGTACTCCTGAGGCTTAAGGCCATGGGAGAAACCGCCTGTCTTATTGGCTCAGTGGAATCAAGAGATGACGCGGAGGAAACCGTCCAGTTTGAAGGTTCAAAAACCCGTTACTGAAAAAACCTTCTGGCCCTCCTGCCCTGCAAGGCAAGAACAGCCAGGAGAAAAGCGGCTTGCCCGCAGTTGTCCGAATGCATCACCACGCAAAAGACTGTGAACTATGTACGGGCGTCAAGGTCATGATCAGCGCCTGTCTCCTGGGAATTCGCTGCAGGTATGATGGCAAACACTCACTCTGTCCATACCTGGCAGATTTTGTGAACTCAATTCCTTTCATACCCTTCTGCCCTGAACAACTGGGGGGGCTTCCAACCCCCAGGCCGCCTGCCAATATGACAGGTGGTGACGGTCGCGATATTCTCTCTGGCAGGGCAAATGTCGTCAATGTCGAAGGGGAAGACATCACAGACGCCTTCAAGAAAGGAGCTGAGGAGTCACTGAAGCTGGCCAGACTGACAGGGGCAACAATGGCGATCATGAAAGACAAAAGTCCTTCATGTGGCCTTCGAACCCCGTATTGCGGAAAACCATCAGGCTTTGGCATCGGCGTTACTGCGGCGTTTTTCGAGTCAAACAGAATAAAAGTATTTGAGTTGGGATCTTCTGATGCCTTCCCTACTCCCGACTTTTTAAAATTTGCAGAATTGGAGTAAGCCATGTTTGGTCTGGGCCCCACAGAACTAATCATTATTGCGGTCATCATTCTACTTCTATTTGGCGCCAAAAGGCTTCCGGAAATCGGAAAAGGCCTGGGTGGTGCTATTAGTGAATTTAAGAAGGTCAAAAAAGAGATAATTAACAAAGATGAGGATGACAAAGGTCATGACGATAACGAGGTTCCGGCGAAAAAAAATGATCAGCCCACCCTTGAGGCCAAAGTTGTGAATAAGGTCATGGAACAGGTTCCTGGGATCAAAAAGGCCATGGATGTCAAGAGAAAGGTGGAACAGGTCAAAAAGATAGTTAAATGAGGCATACCCGATGGCAAATACAAAATGTGAACTACCTGACTGCAACCCACCATCAGCTCAGATCATAGATATTCTCCAAAATTGCAGAAAAATCGCCATCGTGGGAATCTCTCCTAAAGAAACCAGGGACAGCAACAGGGTGGCTCGATACCTTATTGAACAAGGGTATGAAATAATTCCTGTTAACCCCGGGCAGAGAGAAATACTCGGAATCCCTTGCTTCAATACACTCAAGGATATCCCGTTCCGCTTTGACATGGCCGATCTGTTCATAAACCCGACAAGGGTTCCGACAGTGGTTGACCAGGCCATTGACATAGGCGTCCGCGCCATTTGGATGCAGGAGGGTGTCGTTCACAACGACGCAGCTTCCAGGGCCAGGAAGGCGGGTATCCAGGTTATAATGAATCTGTGCATCATGAAAGAGCATAGGAAAATGACAAAGCACTGATTGCTGCTTGCAAGTTCTTTCCGCCACGTAACATCTCAAAAAGTTCGGGTATAATCTCATTTCCTGGGGGGCCATGCGGGTCTCTTTTTTAAAGGCCGCAACATAAATTCTTCCACCGTTCGCCCAACGCCCCCGTGACTCTAAAATACTACCTCAGCACAGGCGGAAAAGATGGCCGGTTATACACAGGGTCTCTTATGGGGCTGTCCTCAGATGAATTTTAAGGCTAATCCGCCGTTCAATGAAATGAGGTAAGGCTTTGCGACCTTTAAAAAAGAGACCCGCATGCCCCAATATCTTCCCGAACTTTTTGAGAAGCTACTCCGCCACCACCTAACCGTTTGAAAAGACATCCCCACTGCCTTCGCTATAGGTATCAATCCCATTCCCCCTTAAAAGCCAAATTTACTGTTAAGTCTCGCCCCTCGCGCCTTTTGCCTTGCGCCTCCTCATACAGCATTATATAAAAGCGTAAAAAATAAGAGGTGTCTAAAATCAGACATGAGTTTCGTTACAGTCTTAAAAGTCTCTCTCACTTTTTTTGAGAATCAGATCTTTCGCGAGATCGGGCTACAGGTTGAACCTGGGGATCGGATAGGCCTTGTGGGGCCAAACGGATCCGGAAAAACCACCCTACTTCGACTTCTAATGAGAGAGGTTTCCCCTGAAAGCGGAGTAGTTAGAGGTGCACGGGAGCGCAGACTAGGTTATTTGCCGCATGATATTCAAGAAGGTTTATCAGGCCCACTCCTCCACTCGGTTATTGACTCCATTCCAGGGCGGGTACCCTTAAAAGACAAGCTGAGAAAGGCAGAGCAGTCACTGAAAGCAGCGACCAGGAAACAGGAACAGACCAGACTGGCCGAAAAGATAGCTGAGATCCACCATAAAATAGACAGCCTTGAACAGCAGTTT
>JAUUWD010000311.1 GCA_030589225.1 Desulfobacteraceae bacterium
AGTCCCTCCAGCCGTTCTCCCAACCAGAGGTAGGCGATAAGCCCGGCAGCTATGGGCTCGAAAGTTGAGATTATCATCGCCCGAGTGGCTCGAAGATTATCTATACCGTAGGCAAACATGCCGAAGGGGACAATGGTGCCGATGCTGACAGAGTATAATATCAACAGCCAGGATTTCGCGTCCCAGCCCATGGTGAGAAGCCGTGCCGGCCCAAGGGCCAGGTTAAAGGTGATGCTGGCTGCTATCAAGGCGTAGCAGAGTATAGTCCAGGGGGAGTAACTGCGCAAGTTGTACTCAGAGTACACGCAGTAAAAAGCGAAAGTCGCTGCCGCGCCCAGACAGGCCACGGCGCCTTTGGTTGTTGAGGAAAGGGGAATGATTGCTACCGTTAAAACTTAACTTTAGGTGCTTCCTGGCGCTCTTTTGGAACTTCAAAGAACGTTGCTTTTTCAAACCCAAACATCCCGGCCATTATATTGGTGGGGAAGCTGCGTATTTTGATATTATAGACCTTTACTGTTTCATTAAAGCGGCGGCGTTCAACAGCAATACGATTTTCAGTTCCGGCCAGCTCATCCTGTAACCGGATAAAGTTGGTATTCGCCTTTAATTCGGGATAGCGTTCAACAACCACAAGCAAGCGCGACAGGGCCGAGGAAAGTTGATTATTGGCCTGAATCTTTTCATTAATACTGCCTGCACCTGCCACCTTTGAACGGGCCTCTGTCACCTTCACAAAGACTTCTTTTTCGTGGGCCGCATAACCCTTGACCGTCTCCACGTAATTGGGGATCAGGTCGTAACGGCGTTGAAGCTGGTTCTCCACCTGGGCCCACGCACCCTTCACAGATTCATCCATAGTGACGAGGCTGTTGTAGGTCCCCTTAATGTACGAGTAAGGGATCACAATGATTAAAATAATTATACCAACAATGATCAGTAAGGTTTTAAGACCTTTACTCATGTTATCCTCCTAATGCATCAACTTGTTTTGATAGTTTGCGAACCTCTGCCAAATATTTCTGGAAAAGCCCTCTCATTTCATCGTCGCCCGGTTTTATTTTATCATCTTTAACATCAAGTAGTTTTTCAAACACACTGGAATCTATGTCAAAGGCCTGAGCTGTAGCCTGGATGATCTGAAGTTTTCCTTTAGGCAGTTCTAACCCTTTCACATAAAGAAGCGCCTCAAAAATGGCTACAAAGGCCCGGATAGACTGGCTGATTACATCTTTTAGGGCCCGTCCTTTGCCGGATGTTTCCAGATAGACCTCTCTGAGTAAAAGCAGTTTTCCCTTGATCTCTCGCTCGCACTGAAGCCTTATAAATTCAGGCTTAAATGAAAGGTCTTTCAGGATATCTTTGCCATAAACCGGCACGTAATTGCTTTTAAAATTCAGGTACTCTATGGGGAATACGTCCGTCGAGGTTTCCACATAGTTTTCCGTTAAAAAAAGCGGAATTGCAACATTTCTCTTTCGCCATTTTTTTACAACTTCAAAGGCCTTATCAAGACGCTCTATTCCCACTTCAGAAAGAACAATCATGAAATTGATATCTGACTTTCCGGGCCTGTAGTCCCGGCCGGTTGCACTCCCATAAAGAATGATGCTGACAAGGTCATCACCATAAACGTCCTTATAATCGGCGGTGATATCCGGAAATATCTCTTTTGGATCTTTTACATTTTTTGCCATAGTTACCCCGTAAATTCTTACCTTTAAAAAAAATTATTTTGACAGGATTTACATGATGCACATGATTATCCCGGCCCCGCGCGTGGCGGGGTTAATCCTGCCGAAAAACCTAAAATCCTCCTCCAGCGCCGCCTCCGCCGCTCATGCCTCCGCCAAAACCTCCAAACCCTCCGCTAAAACCTCCAAAACTTCCACCGAAACCTCCACCACCGAAACCTCTTCCGCCGCCCAGGAGCAAAGGCAGAAAAAAGAGCCATGATCCGCCCCGGCGCTTGGATGAAAACATGAAAAAAGCAATAATCAGTATGATGGGGAGAAAGCCAAGGCCGGAACGACTTTTCTTGGCAGGGGCTTTCACTGGCATCTGACCGGTAAGCTTGATGCCCGCATTCTTGGAAATGATCTGCGCAACGGCAAGGGTGCCATTGAGCAAGCCTTCCCCGTATTTATTCTGCTTTAGATAGGGTACAATATAGCTGTCGCGGATCTCGCCCACCAGGCCGTCGGGCAAAATGCCTTCCACGCCATACCCGGTCTCTATGCGCATCTTTCTTTCCTTGACGGTCACAAAGATCAGAACCCCTTTGTCCTCGCCCTTTTTTCCTATTCCCCATGCGCTGTATAGACGGGTGGCATAATCGTTATACTCCGCCCCCCCAATATCCGGCATGGTCACAACTACGACAGGGATTCCTGTTTTCTGGAGTAACTCCGTGGTAACCGAGGCAATTTTTTGTTTGTAAGCTGATGGGATTACATTAGCAAAGTCATTGACCAGGCCCTTTGGTTTGGGAAAGGGGCGTTCGGCCTGTACCGCAGTTACAACCAACAGCGTCAATAGAAAAACCAGGCCAAAGCAAACATATTTAACGCGTGAGTATCGATTCATAGATTCCCCGTGTCTCAAAATATTTAGTGTCTGAACGAAAACTAGGGATTTTTTCCAAGATCAAGGAAGGCGAAAATTATAACCACAGGAATACATTGAGTATTTCGAGGATTATAATTTTCGCCTGACGCAGAGATTGGGAAAAATAACAGTTTTCGGCCGGGCACTAATTATGTGTCAAGTCATATCCAACAAATCTTCACGAAATGCAAACGCAGATATGTTGCAGCAAGACTGCAAAAATGTAAAGGGTTTTTAACCTTCTGCGCACGATAATGAGAAATATGAAAGGTAAAGGCATGCTTGTCAGCAATTCTAATTATGGCTTTCATCTGGCAGGACCCCACGGCCCTGCATTAGCAAGGCCTAAAGGTCATAATGAGAATTGCTGCATGCTTGTTCTTTTGAAAAAATTTGCAGAGCATGTTTATTTTCGTCTTATTCTGCACCCTATTCCCTTAAGATTCGGGGTGCCGAATTCTTTGCCCAGTTTCTCTGTAGACGTGAGCATATTCAAGTTGGATTTCTCCCATTCATACTGTGATTCGGCTTTTCCTTCAGGGAACCACCATCCGTATGAGACATTGAGGACTTTGGAATGAATGTCATCACTCAGATGGGAAATTTGTACGATTTCACCCACCTTGGT